>JBBPIR010000002.1:174993-175126 GCA_038040195.1 Chloroflexota bacterium
ACGACGGCGTGATTCTCACCGGAGAGCAGGACATCTTCGGGCACGCATTCGACGCCGCAGCCATGGCCGTTCTCGAGGCCGCCGGTAACTCGTGGTCCGGCGGCGTGTGGAACGGCAACAGCTGGAGCGGAAA
>JBBPIR010000002.1:175226-256341 GCA_038040195.1 Chloroflexota bacterium
CTCGTGGTCCGGCAACAGCTGGAGCGGAAACTCGTGGTCCGGCAACAGCTGGAGCGGAAACTCGTGGTCCGGCAACAGCTGGAGCACGGGGGGTTGGTACTAGGACACGGTGAGCAGGCGACAGCCTTGCGACGCTTGCAGGCCCAGCTGGGCGCTTGGACGAGGCGCCAGCTCCTCCGTGGTCCTGGCGGTGCGAGGACAATTGGGATCTCGGTAAGCGGCGGACGCACCCGTAGGCTGCGGTCCATGTCACGGCAGCTTCGGGTTTGGGTTCTTGTTCTCGCGATCGATGCCGCTGCGCTTGGCCTGGCGGCTCTGGTCCTCCCGCGGCTGACGGCTGTGGACGGGACCTGGCAGCTGCCATGGTTCGTCTTGGCCGTGGGTTTCTGGGCCGCCGAAGCGCGTGTCATCCATTTCCACTTCCGGCGTGGCGCCCACACGTTCTCGTTGAACGAACTGCCGTTGGTGATCGGGATGTTTCTCGCTGCGCCACTGGATGTCGTGATCGCCCAAGCGATCGGGTCTGCCGTGGCCCTGACCCTTCACCGACGCCAGCCGCCGGTGAAGCTCGCCTTCAACATCGGTTCATTTGCGCTGTCCTCGAGCGTTGGGCTTGGGGTCTTCCATCTCGTCGGCTCGGGCCCCTTGACCGACCCGGCTTGGTGGTTCGCCGCGTTCCTCGGCGCGGGTATCGCGAACCTCGTCGGCGTGTTCGCGGTGGCCGCCGCTCTCACCGTTTCGGAGGGCAGCCTGGGATTCCGCAAGCTGCGGCAGATGTTGGGCGTTTCATCGGTCGTCGCCGCCACGAATACGAGCGTTGCCTTACTGGGGGTCATCATCGTCATTGCCGAACCACGAGCGGCGTGGCTTCTGGTGGTCCCCGTCGCGACGCTCTTCTTTGGTTACCGCGCCTTCATTGGAGCGCGACAGCAGCACGAATCATTGGAGCTGCTCTACGAGTCGACCCGCATCCTGCAACGCACCCCGGAGCTTGACTCGGCGCTCGTTCAGCTCCTGTACCACAGTCGAACCATGTTCCGCGCAGAGCGAGCGGAAATCGTCATCTTCCCGTCGGATCCATCGGACGAGTATCTCGTCACGTCGGTGGCAGATGACCGGACGGCCATCATGGCCCCGGGCGATCCATCGATCTGGAAACCACTGCACCGGCACCTGGCAGATGATGGAAAGGCGTTCCTCCTCAACTCAACCGCCCTCGAATTGGGCGAAGGACGGGAGGTCCGGGACGCCATGATCGCACCTCTCGGCGCCGATGGCGGCATTGTCGGCGCTATGGTGGTGACCAACCGGCTGGGTGACGTCACCACCTTCACGGCCGAGGATCTTCGTCTGTATGCCACCGTAGCCAGCCATGCCGGAACGGCATTGGAGAACGGGCAGCTGGAGCGCTCGCTGACGAAGCTCTCCGTGCTCCAGGACGAGCTCAAGCACCAGGCGTTCCATGACGGCTTGACGAAGCTGGCTAACCGTAGTCTTTTCCGAGAGAACGTCGATGCGCGGCTGGCGGCGACCGTCCACGGCGGGCGGTCCGTGGTGATGTTCGTGGACCTGGACGACTTCAAGTTCGTGAACGACACGTACGGCCACGAAGCGGGGGATGCCATGCTCATCGAGGTCGCGAGGAGGCTCAATCTGTGCACGCGCGGGTCCGATCTCACTGCCCGCCTCGGGGGGGATGAGTTCGCCATCCTGGTGGACGACGGCGCTGCCCTGTCGAACGCCGAGCGGGTTGCGCAGAGGATTGCAGACTCCATCGGGCAGCCGTTCGTGCTGGGAGACATCCAGACGCATATGACCGCGAGCATCGGCATCGCGGCGGGATCGCAGGGCGACTCCGCTGAGGATCTCCTGCGCCAGGCCGACGTGGCCATGTACAGCGCCAAAGCGGCGGGCAAGGGTCGCTGGGCGATTTACAAGGCCTCGATGCTGAAGAGTGTTCGTTCGCGGCACGACGCTGGGAAGGAGCTCCGCCGTGCGGTCGACCTTGGGGAGTTCGAGCTACGTTATCAGCCCGTCGTCTCCTTGGAGTCTGGTGCGATCCTCGGCGCCGAGGCGTTGCTCCGATGGAATCACCCGACGCGAGGCGAGGTCGAGCCTGACGATTTCATCGCGGCCGCAGAGGAAGGCGCGATCATTGTGCCAATCGGGCGATGGGTGCTCGATGAAGCTTGCCGGCAAGCCGCGCGCTGGGGATCCAGCGATGAATCCGCGGCACCTTGGATTGCCGTCAACCTGTCCGCACGGCAGCTTCTGCATCCTACGCTGCCTGATGACGTACGCGGCGCAATCGCCAGATCCGGTTTGATGCCCGACCGTCTGGTACTGGAGGTTACTGAGAGCGTCCTGCTCCACGACGCGGAAGCCGCCATTGCGGTCATCGGCGAACTGCGGGCACTCGGGATCCGGGTGGCCCTTGACGACTTTGGTACCGGATACTCATCGCTCAGCTATCTGCACCGTTTCCCGATCGACATCCTGAAGATCGCATCGGGTTTCGTCGGTGTGGGCGACCCCAGCGACGCGCGCTGGATCCTGACTGAGGCGATCATTTCGCTCGGCAAGGCACTCGGCCTCCAGGTGGTCGCGGAAGGTGTCGAGCGTCGCGACCAAGTCCAACGCTTGAAGGCCGCTGGCTGCGAGCTGGCCCAGGGTTTCTTCTTCGCGCGACCGCTTCATCCGGACACCCTCGCAACGCAGTTCGCGCGTGATCTGGCTCAGCGCCTTGGCTCAGACCGCATGGAGCAATCCATAGCACCCAGCGCCGCATAGGACCGACAGGCCCAGCGGGATTCTCGCGAGGGAGGCCATGGGGCTACCCTGTGTCGGCCATGCGTTTCGCCCTCATGACCGAGCCCCAGCAGGGGCTCAGCTACGCCGACATCCTGGCCGCGGCCCGCGCGGCGGAGTCGGCGGGCCTGGAAGCCTTCTTCCGCTCGGACCACTACCGCGGCTTCCCCGGCCCGCCCGACCAGCCGAGCACCGACGCGTGGGCCACGCTGGCCGGACTCGCCCGCGAGACGACGACCATCCGGATCGGCGCGCTCGTGTCCCCGGTCACCTTCCGTGTCCCTGGCAACCTTGCCAAGGTCGTGGCCACCGTGGACGAGATGAGCGGCGGGCGGCTCGACGTCGGCATCGGGGCCGGCTGGAACGCGGAGGAGCACGCCGCGCTCGGCATTCCGTTTCCGTCCCTGCGCGAGCGCTACGACCGTCTGGAGGAGGCGCTTGCCATCGTCCACGGCCTGTGGACCGAGCCGGACGGCTGGGGATTCGACGGCCGTCACTGGCAAGTCCGCGACGCCCTGTTCCGCCCGCGCCCCACGTTCTCGGGACGGCGCCATCCCCATCTCATCCTGGGCGGCGACGGCGGGCCGCGCCAGGCGCGCCTGGTGGCAACCTACGCCGACGAGTTCAACCGGTCGTCCGCGACGCCGGAGCGGGTGCGGGACTCGTTCGGCCGCGTCCGCGCCGCCTGCGCGGCCATCGGTCGCGACCCGGACGAGGTCGTGTACTCAGCCATGGTCGGCGTGCTGGTGGCCGAGTCGGAGGGCGAGCTGCGCGAACGCGTGGCCGCTCAACTGGCGGCCTTCGGTGCGGATGCCGGCGCCGATGCCACGGCCTGGCTGGCCGAGCGGCGCGATCGGTGGATTCTCGGGACGCCGGACCAGGCGGCCGCGCGAATCCGCGAGCTGGAGGTCGCCGGGGCCCAGCGGATCATGCTCCAGGACTTCCTCCCCCGTGACCTGGACATGATCGCGCTCCTGGGACGCCTCGCTTCGGCCTGACCGGCCCGGGGACCGGGGCGCCGAGTTGGAGTACAGTACCCGCCACCGATCGACAGACCGCGGTCCGTCATCGGTCTGATGACAGCAATCAACGGGCGCGCCAGGGCAGCGCCAGCCCGAGAACGAGCTCTTGACAGGAGGAGTCGATGCCCGACTCCATGGCCGTGGGCGCCATTGCGCTCATCGCCGGCATCCTCGGCTTGATCGCCGGCTACGTCGTGCGTCGCCTGCTGACGGCCACCAAGGTCCGAAACGCGGAGTCGTACGCCGAGCGCCTGGTCGCCGACGCGCGGACCAAGCAGAAGGAGATCATCCTCGAGGGCAAGGACGAAGTGCTCCAGGTCCAGCGGGCGGCCGAGGAGGAAGCCCGCCAGCGGCGAACCGATCTGCAGCGCCAGGAACGGCTCTTGCTGGACCGATCCGAGGGCGTGGATCGCAAGGCCGAGTCCCTCGAGCGCCGCGAGGCGCAGGCCGAGGAGCGGGTTGGGGAGCTGGACGCCGAGAAGGTCCGCCTGGCGGCCCTCCGCGCCCAGCAGCTGACGTCGCTGGAGCACATTGGCGGCCTGTCCGCCTCCGAGGCCCGACAGGCGCTGATCCGCGACATCGAGGAGGAAGCGCAGGCCGAGGCCGCCCATCGCGTTCGGGAGATCGAGCGACACGCCACCGAGGACGGTGAAGAGCGGTCGCGGCGGATCCTGACCACCGTCATGCAGCGCATGGCGGCCGACCACACCTCGGAAGCGACCGTGACCGTCGTCCATCTCCCCAACGACGAGATGAAGGGCCGCATCATCGGCCGCGAGGGCCGCAACATCCGGGCCCTGGAGCAGGCCACCGGGGTCGACCTCATCATCGACGACACCCCCGAGGCGGTTGTCCTGTCCGGCTTCGACCCGGTGCGCCGGGAAGTGGCCCGCATGGCGCTCGCTAAGCTCATTGCCGACGGCCGGATCCACCCCGGTCGGATCGAGGAGACCGTCGCCAAGTGTCGCCTGGAGATCGAGGTCGTCATGCGCCAGGCCGGGGAGCAGGCCGCCTACGACGCGGCCGTGCCGGGCCTGCATGCCGAGCTCATCCGCCTCCTCGGCCGCCTGAAATACCGGACCAGCTACGGCCAGAACGTCCTGAACCACTGCATCGAGACCTCGCGCCTGGCCGCGATGCTGGCCGCCGAGCTGGGCGCCAACGTGGCCGAGGCCAAGAAGGGCGGCCTGCTGCACGACATCGGCAAGGCGGTCGACCACGAGGTCGAGGGGCCGCATGCGCAGATCGGCGCCGACATCGCGGCGCGCTTCGGCGTCCTGGCGACGGTCTGCAACGCTATCGCCGCCCACCACCAGGAGGTCGAGCAGGAGTCGATCGAGGCCACCGTGGTCCAGATCGCGGACGCCATCAGCGCTTCCCGCCCCGGGGCCCGAGGCGAGGCCCTGGACAGCTACATCAAGCGCCTCGACGACCTCCAGCAGATCGCGCTCAGCTTCCCGGGGGTCGAGCGCTGCTATGCCATCCAGGCCGGTCGCGAGGTGCGCATCCTGGTCCATCCCGGCGAAATCGACGACAGCGCCTCGTCGCGGCTGGCGCGAGATGTGGTGCGCAAGATCGAGGAGCAGCTCCAGTACCCCGGCCAGATCAAGGTCACCGTCATCCGCGAGACGCGCGCCGTGGATTACGCCCGATGACCGATCGCGCCGCGCGGATGCGGTGCCTGGTCATCGGCGACATCATCGGCAAGCCCGGCCGGCTGGCCATCGAGCACGCCCTGCCGGACCTCCGCGCTGAGCTGGACCTGGACATGGTCATCGCGAATGGCGAGAACGTGGCCGCCGGCGCCGGGCTGACCCCGTCCCTGGCCGAAGAGCTGCTGAGCTCGGGGATCGACGTCCTGACCAGTGGCAACCACATCTGGGACAAGCGCGAGATCTACGATTACCTCGACACCGATCGGCCCGTGCTGCGCCCGGCCAACTACCCCGACGACGCGCCGGGACGGGGCTGGCTGATCCACCGCCTGGCGGACGGGGAGCCGGTGGCGGTCATCAACCTCATGGGCCGGGTATTCATGAACCAGCTCGACTCGCCGTTCACCCTGGCCGACGCTCTCCTGGATGGGGCGGCCGAGCCGCTGCCGGCCCTGCGCTTCGTCGACTTCCACTGCGAGATCACCTCCGAAAAGAACGCCATGGGCTGGCACCTCGACGGGCGCGTCACGGCCGTGGTCGGCACCCACACCCACGTCCCGACCGCCGATGCGCGGGTCCTGCCCGAGGGCACCGCCTACATCAGCGACGTCGGCATGACCGGTCCCCGCGACTCGGTCATCGGCTTCCGGCTGGACACCGTCCTGCCTCGCTTCCTCCGCCACCTGCCCACTCGGTTCGAGGTCGCGGAGGGCCCGGTGAGCCTCAACGCGGCCCTGATCGAGGCCGATCGGCAGACCGGTAAGGCGATCAGCATCAGCCTTGTCCAGCGCCTGGTCGAGGTCTGACCGATCTGACCGATGGGCAAGCTCATCTACTCCCTGAACGTGTCGCTCGACGGGTACGTTGAAACGCCCGACCACAGCCTGGACTGGGCGTCCGTCGATGATGAGCTCCACGCGTGGTTCAACGATCTCGCTCGGGAACTCGATGCATCCCTCTACGGTCGACGGATGTACGAGCTGATGGCGGGGTATTGGCCGACCGCGGGATCCGACCCAGCGGCAACCGAGGTCGAGCGCGACTTCGCCCGGATCTGGATCGAGACGCCGAAGGTCGTCTTCTCGTCCACCCTTCCTTCGGTCGAGTGGAACAGCCGGCTTGTGCGCGGGGACGTTGGCGACGAGCTCGCGCGGCTCCGTACCGAGTTTGACCGCGATCTCGACGTCGGCGGCCCGACCCTGGCCTCGGCGTTCATCCGGCGAGGGCTGGTCGACGAGTATCGGCTGCTCGTCCACCCGGTCATCCTTGGCGCTGGCACGCCGTTCTTCCCGGCGCTCGAGGACCCGATCCGCCTCCGGCTGACCGAAACACGGACATTCGAATCGGGCGTCATCTACCTGGGCTACGCCGCGGCGTAGCACCTGGAAAACCGATCACGGCACGCCCCACCAAGCGACGGAGGCCGCCGCAGCCGCTTGCCGCGGTGGTGGGACCGACCGCAGCGGGCAAGACCGATCTATCTCTCGCCCTCGCCGACCGGGTGAGCTGCGAGATCCTCGTCGCCGACTCGCGCCAGGTGTACCGCGGCATGGATGTCGGGACGGCGAAGGTCGGCGAGGCGGGTCGGCGGCGCGTGCCGCACCACCTCTTGGACCTCGTCGATCCGTCCGAGCCATTCACCGTCGCGCAGTGGGCGGAGCGAGCCCGGACCCTGATTCCGGAGATCGCCGCTCGCGGCCGGCTCCCGCTGGTCGTCGGCGGCACCGGTCTGTACGTGATGGCGCTGGTCGATGGCTTCGACTTCGCCAGCCAGCCCTGGAGCCCCGAGGTCCGTCGCAGGCTCGCTGATGAGCTCGAGGCCGAGGGTCTGAGGGTGCTGGCCCAACGGCTGGGCCGCCTGGACCCGGCCAGCGCGGCTCGGACCGACCTGCGCAACCCGCGCCGGGTGCTCCGGGCCCTGGAACGGGCCGAGCTCGCAGGTGCGGCCGCCGCCGACACGGTCGGGGCGGACCCATACCCGGGAATGACGGCTCTGCTCGGCCTCCGGCGACCGCTGACCATCCTGGACCGACGGATCGGGGAGCGGGCGTCGGCCATGTTCCAGGCCGGTCTGCTGGACGAGACCCGGGCTTTGCTGGAGCGTGGCCTCGACCCTGCCTTGCCCGCGCTCACCGGCCACGGCTACGCCGAGGCGGCCCGCCACCTGGCGGGGGAGTGGAGCCTGGAGCTGGCGATCGAGACCACGGCCCGGCGTGTCCGACGCTACGCCCGCCGCCAGCTCAGCTGGTTCCGGCGCGATCGCCGCGTGCTGTGGATGGATGCCGGGGATCAGCCCGCCGACGATCCGGAGCTGGTTCGGCAGGGGAGCGAGCTCCTGAATCGGCTCCTCGTCGGCTAGGATGGCCGCCAGATGATCGCCGCCTGGACTCGATGAGCCGATCCGCCACGCGCACGGTGGAGGTCGCCCCGCCCATCGAGCGCGCCTTCCTGGTCGCCCTCGAGTCTCCGGCTGCCGAACGCTGGCCGGTCGAGCGTCGCCTGTCGGAGCTGGGCGGCCTGGCCGTGGCCGCGGGGGCCGAGGTGGTGGGCAGCACCAGCCAGCGCCGCACGCGCCCCGACCCTGCCTGGTACCTCGGGAAGGGGCGAGCCGCCGATCTGGCCGATGAGAAGGCGATGACCGGATTCAGCGTGCTCGTCGTCGACGATGAGCTGAGCCCCGCCCAGCAGCGGAATCTGGAGACGCTCCTGGACGGCAAGGTCCTGGATCGCAGCGCCCTGATCCTGGACATCTTTGCCCGCCACGCGCGGACCCGGGAGGGCCGCCTCCAGGTGGAGCTGGCTCAGCTCGAGTACCACCTGCCCCGGCTGACCCGCCTGTGGACCCACCTGTCGCGGACCGGCGGCGGGATCGGGACCCGGGGTCCAGGGGAAAGCCAGCTCGAGACCGACCGCCGGCGCATTCGGGAGAAGATCCATCGGCTCCGCGGCGAGATCGGTGCGGTCAAGCGCCACCGGGCCACTGCGGCTCGGCGGCGGGACCGGTCGGAGATCCCGGTCGTGGCCCTGGTGGGGTATACGAATGCGGGCAAGTCAACCCTCCTGAACACGCTGGCCGATGCCGATGCGTTCGTGGCCGACATGCCGTTCGCGACCCTGGATCCGACCTCGCGTCGGATCAGCCTGGATTCGGGACGCCACGTGGTCCTGACCGATACCGTTGGTTTCATCAACAAGCTACCGCACGACCTGATCGACGCGTTCCGGGCCACGCTGGAGGAGGTCCTGCGTGCCGACCTGCTGCTCGAGGTGGTGGACGCCTCGGACCCCGACTTCATCGCCCAGCAGGCGACAGTTGGCGCCGTCCTGGCGGAATTGGGCGCCGGCGACAAGCCCCGCATCCGGGTCTTCAACAAGCTCGACCGCCTCAATGGAGCGGTGGAGCGTGCCGGCCCCCAGCCATCCGACGAGGACGTGGCCTACGTGAGTGCCCTGACGGGGGAGGGCTTGGCGGCGCTGCGCGAGCGGATCGCGACCGCCCTTCGGGGCCCGCTAGTTGATGTGGATGCGGTTGTGCCCTATCCGCGTGCGGAGCTGGTGGCTCGCGCCCGTCAGGCAGGCGAGGTGACCGAACGATTCACTGACGACGGCGTGCGCATCGCCGGGCGGCTGCCGGCCACACTGGCGGGCGAGGTTCGGGCCGCGGCTATCGCACGGCCTCGAGCGCGGAGGAAAACCCCCGTCAGCGGCTGACGGCGCCCTGCTGGTTCGGGGTGATGCGATTCGCTGCCAGGGCCTGGGATAGCCGCTGCTGGTGGCGATTCAGGAGCTCCACACCGGCCACGGTCCAGGCACCGGTGATGGCCAAACCCAGGCCGTAGCCTCCCGCCAGGTCCGCCCAGTCGAGGTCGGTCGCAATCGCCAGCACCACGCTGGCGACGCCCCAGACGAGGGCCAGCCAGCCGCCGACTCGCATGACGTCACGTCGCTTGCTCATTTGCCAGCAGGCTAGGTCCGGCCGTGGATCGCGACCATGACCCGGTTGGCCTAGTACGGGAGGACCCTTAGTCCTCTCTTCTACCGCTTCCGCAAAGAGAGGTTATGTTGCGTTGACCTCGCACGAGGTGGCCCTTACTCGCCGTTGGGGATCTGGACGCCGAGGGTAATCGCCGCGGCAATGGCTGCGACGGCTAGGGCCAACGATTCGGTCGGGTCAATTGCCGCGTCGCCGCCGAGGGCTTGGAAGATTGGCCATGGCAGTGCACCGAAGATGACTGGAGCGACGGTCCAGGCCATGACCAGGGACGTTGGCGCCACCGCTCCGGGAAGATTCAGGGCGCGGGTGGCAACGCCGGTGAGGAGGCCGAGGAACGCGGCGAGCAGCAGGATGAGGATCACGGCAGGCTCGGGGGCCGCACCGGAGCCTTGAACGAGGCGCACCAGGCCCTGCTGGATGACCGCCACCAGCCCAGCCAGCAGGATGGTCAGCAGGACCGCTCGGGCTCCTCTCATGACGTCTCCCCCGCCGGGCGAGCGTTCAGAGAAGCGGCTATTTCAGCGGCAATCTTGTAGCTGGTTCCAATCCCCAAGGTGATCACGGCGTCCCCCGAACGCACATGGTCGGAAACGTATCCAGCGGTCTCGTGGGTATCCCCCGTCGCGATGGCGGGCACCGCTGACCGTTCCTCGATGGCATCGGCCAACTCCTCGGAGCTCACGATGGTGATGTCCGGATCGCGGGCCGCAAAGACATCGGCCACCACGACCTCGTCCGCGGATCGAAAGGCCTCTGCGTAGTCATCGAACATCGCCCGCGTGCGGGCGAAGGTGTGGGGCTCGATCACGGCCCACAGCCGCCGGCCACCCACCCGCTGCCGCGCCCCGGCGAGCGCGGCCCGCACCTCGGTCGGATGGTGGGCGTAGTCGTCGAAAACGAGCACCCCGGCAGTATCCGCGATCAGCTCAAGGCGCCGAGAGGCCCCGCTGAAGCCCTCCAGACCGCTTTTGAGGGCCTCTGGGTCGATTCCCAGCTCGCGGGCCATCACGAGCGCACCAACCGCATTCAGGACGTTGTGCGCGCCGGCCAGGCGCGATCGGTACCGAAGGCCGAAGAGGTCGAAGCTGGTGCCGTCCCGATCGAAGCCGACGTCGGTTGCCGCGTTATCGGTTCCGGCGCCGTATTGAATCAGGCGGCCGTCCCAGCCGTCCAGGTGTTCCAGCACCGCATCGGTCCCTCGATCCTCCGCCAAGGCCACCAGGAGCCGTCCCCCAGCCCGCTCGTCGGTGCTCATGCCTCCCAGGAAGCGTGCGAACATCTCGAACACCGCCTCCTCGTCGGCAAAGACGTCGGGGTGATCCATCTCGATGGTCGTCAGCAGGACTGCGGCGGGGTGCAGGTGGAGGAAGTTGCCGTCATATTCGTCGGCCTCGGCCACGAACTCCGCTCCCCCACCGGCCAGCGCCGAGGCGCCCCAGGCCGGCACCAGGGCGCCAACTTCGACCGTCGGATCGCGTCCGGCGTCGACCAGCAGGTGACCGAGGAGTGCGGTGGCGGTGGACTTGCCATGGGTGCCGGCCACGGCCACCCCGAGGCGACCCCGCTCCCCCATCAGCTCCCCAAGGATGGCCTGCCAGGGGACGACCGGGATGTCGCGATCGCCGGCGGCGATGAGCTCGGGCAGGTCGGGCTGGAGGCGGAGCGCGGCGCTCACGGCCACTCGGTCGACTCCCTCCAGGTGAGCCGGATCGTGCCCGGTCGCAACCGCCACGCCGAGTGCGGTCAGTGGCTCCGTGTAGGCCGAGGGGCCAGCAGCATCGCAGCCGTCAACCTGCGCCTTGGCGTGCGCCGCGAGCAGGGCCGTCCCTGCGGCCCCGGCGCCGGAGATGCCAATGACGTGGATCCGCTCGCCGGGCCGAACCATCAGCCGGCTTCGATCTCTCGTATCGCCAGCTCCAGGGCGGCCAATGCTGCCTCGGCCTTGTTGCCCTCGCGGTCGCGGGTGTACACGTGACGCTCCACGGTGGCCGGATGACCGCGCCGGCACGCGGCCACGAAATGGAGGCCGATCGGCTTGGCCGAGCCGTCGGCATCCGGGCCGGCGATGCCGGTCACGGCCACGGCCAAGTCGGTATCGAATCGGCTCCGCACACCTTCCGCCATGGCCTCCGCCACCTCGGCGCTCACCGCGCCATGGGCGGCGATCAGGTCCTCCGGGATCCCCAGCTGCAACGACTTGGCCAGGTTCGAATAGGCGATCACCCCGCCCACGTAGTAGCGGCTGGCGCCCTGAACCATCGTGATGGCGTGACCGATGAGCCCCCCCGTGGACGACTCCGCGCTGCTGAGCGTCCATTCCCCGGCCACGAGCGCCGCGGCCAGGCGGTTGGCAGCTGCGGCGAGGTCACGGTCTTCAGGTGCAGTCATCGGGCCTCAGTCATCGGTAGTTGATGAACTGGAGGGCGACCGGGTAGTCCAGCGCGCGCAGGTCAGCGATCACGGCCTGGAGCAGGTCCTTCTTGGGCGCCGACACCCGGAGCGCGTCACCCTGGATCGAGACCTTGACCTTGGGGAACTGCTCGCGCACGTGCCGCGAGAGCTCGCGGCCCTGGTCGGCGTTCAACCCTTTTCGAAGGCCGATGACCTGGCGCACGGTGCCCCCCGCGGCAGGCTCCAGCTTGCCCCAGTCGAAGATCTTCAGTGAGAGTCCGCGCCGGACGGCCTTGGTCTGCACCAGGTCCTTGACCGCCGCCGCCCGGAACTCGTCATCCGCGACCAGCGTGACCTCGGCCTTGCCCAGCTCGAGGGTGGATTTGCTTCCCTTGAAGTCGTACCGGGTCGCGATCTCGCGCCGGACCTGGTCGAGCGCGTTGACCAGCTCCTGCTGGTCGAAGTCGCTCACCACGTCGAACGAGAAGTCGGCCATGCGTCGTTATCTTGCCGTATCGGTTCGGTGCTTATGGGGCCGGCGGCGACGGCGAACCGAGGCCTGGACTGCCGCTGGGCGCCGGTGACTGGGGGTCCAGGGTGACCGTGATGGTGCGGCGCACCTGGTCCGACGATCGCCCGGTGACAGGATCGGTTGCGACCAAGGTGATCACGTTCGAGCCGGGCACAAGCTTGACCCGGATCGTGAACAATCCGCTGGCGGACGCGGTGGAAGTGGGGTTCTCGCGCAGCCCATCCACCGCGATCTGCGCGTCGGGAACGGTCTCCCCGCGTACCACGTACGAGGTGCCGGCGTAGGCGGCCAGGTCAGTAGCCGGATCGGTCACGGTCAAATCCGGCGTGGCGGCGAAGGTCAGGAACTGGTAGGCCAGGTAGCCCACGAATGCGACCACGAGCACAATCAGGCCGGCCGTGGCTATCCGGGTGGGGGTGAGGATCAGGGCGCCGCCGCGACGGACATCGATCGGGCGAAGCGGGGTGATAGCCGCCCGCGGGGCATCCTCCGAGGTGGCCTCCAGCCGGTAGAGGTCAAGGCACAGCTCGGGGTTCAGGCCAAGGTATAGGGCGTAGTTGCGGACGAAGCCGCGGGTGTAGACGGGGCTCGGGAGGTCCCGATAGTCACCCTGCTCCAGGGCAATCAGGTAGCGGGTCCGGATCCGTGTCTCGCGCTCGGCGCGGGCCAGGTCCCAGCGCTTGGCCTCGCGGGCCGCCCGGAGCATGTGCCCCAGGGTGCGGCCGCCGTGGGTCATGCCTCATCCTCACCCGGCCCGATCTCCCCGCCCCACCCGTCGGGCGTCATGAGCACCTCGCGGAAACGGCTGCCGTCAGCCGGACCCACGATGCCCCGATCCTCCATCTGGTCCAGGATGCGGGCCGCTCGGGCGTATCCGACCCGCAGCCGACGCTGGAGCAGCGAGGCCGACGCCTTGTCCGAGCGGCGGACGACGTCGATCGCCTGCCGCAGCAGCGGGTCGGCATCGGCGTCCTCGCCCGCTCCATCGGCGCTCCGGCCATCTCGCTTGGCGGCCGTGATCTCGGTCCGGTAGCGGGGCGCGCCCTGGGCCCGCCAGAAGCGGGCCAGCTTCTCGATCTCGGGATCGGTGACCAGGACGCCCTGGAGTCGCACGCCACGCGGCGAGTCGATCGGCAGATACAGCATGTCGCCGCGGCCCAGCAGGTCCTCGGCGCCGACCGCGTCCAGGATGGTGCGGCTGTCCACGCCGCTGGTCATGGCGAACGCGATGCGCGACGGGATGTTGGCCTTGATCAATCCGGTGACGACCTGGACCGATGGGCGCTGGGTGGCGACCACCAGGTGGATGCCGGTCGCCCGCGCCAGCTGGGCGATGCGGGTGACGGTGGCCTCGACCTCGTAGGCGCTCATCATCATCAGGTCGGCCAGCTCGTCGATGATCACGATGATGTACGGCATCCGCGCCTCGTCGGCGCGCAGCTCGGCGTTGTAGCCGGCGATGTTGCGCACCCCGCGCTGGGCGAACTCGTGGTAGCGGCTCTCCATCGTCCCGACCGTCCACTTCAGGGCGTTGACCGCCTTGTCGGTGTCGACGATGACCTCGGTCAGCAGGTGCGGCAGACCGCGGTACTGCGCCAGCTCGACGCGCTTGGGGTCGATGAGGATGAGCTTCACCTCGTCAGGTCGGTTGCGCATGACGAGGGAGCAGATCAGCGCGTTGACGCACACGCTCTTGCCCGATCCGGTGGCTCCGGCGATGAGCAGGTGCGGCATGCGCGACAGGTCCGCGGCCACCGGCTGGCCGGCCACGTCCTGGCCCAACGCGAAGGCCAGGTCGCCCTCGCTGGCGATCTGCTGGAACGCCTTCGAGCCGAGGACCTCCTTGAGGGTCACCAGGTCGAAGGCCGCGTTCGGGATCTCGACCCCCACGTAGGGTTCGCCGGGGATGGGCGCCTCGATCCGGATCGAGCGGGCGGACAGGGCGAGTGCCAGGTTGTCGGCCAGCCCCTGGATCCGCGACAGCTTGATCCCCGGCTCCACGTCCAGTGCGTACTGGGTCACGACGGGGCCTTCCTGGATGCGGGCGACCTTTACGCCGATATCGAAGCTGGACAGCGTTTGGCGGATGAGCTGTCCCTTGGCCGTGAGGTCCATCTGCGCCGGACCGTTGCCCGGCGCATCGGCCAGCAAGCCCAAGTCGGGCAGGATCCAGCTCTGGGCCGCCCGTTCGAGTGCCGCGTCGGCCGCCTCCCGCTCCCCCACCTCGGCCAGGTGGGCGGTCTCGCCGGATTCCAGCTCACCGTGGGTCAGACTCTCGTCGTCCAGCACCGCCACGCCCCCGCCGGGCAGCGCGCCCGCCCCGGCCGTGGCAAGTGCCGGCTCGGGACGTTGTCGCCGGAGGATGACGGGCGGCTCGTCCGGCGCCGAGCTCCGCGCGGGAGGCGACATGCCCGGCCCCGTGGCTGCCCGGGCGCTCGCGGCCGCGGCGGCCGCCGGTCCGACCTCCCGACCATGCGACCAGGCCGCGAACACGTCCCCGATGGTCATGTTGAAGAACAGGAGGAAGCCCACCACCAGGAGCAGGAACAGGACGATGGCCGCGCCCGCGCTGCCGAGCAGCACGACGAGCGGGGCACAAACCAGGGTCCCGATGACGCCTCCCCCATCCCCCGTCGGGACGACGGCGCCGGGGCCGCCTACCGCAAGCTGGAAGATCCCCTGCAGCGACAGGGTGACGAGGACCACGCCGAGGGCCGAGATGATGCGTTCGGTGGGCACCGAGCGCATCCAGAGCATCAGCGCGAAGAGCAGCAGCAGCGCGGGCGCGAAGAAGAACCCCCACCCGAGCAGGGTCTTCAGGAAGTCGCGCCACAGGGTCACCCCGGCCGCCGCGTCCGGCGTGGCCAGGGCCAGGAGCGACACCAGCGCCAACACGACGAGGGCCAGAGCGCCCACCTCGCGAACGACCCGGCGGCTGATGCGGAGGCCTGTGTTGGCGGCCCGTCGAGCCCGTTTCTGGCGGCGAGACCGCGACCTCGATCGTGCCTTGACCATCGGGGCTCAGACCTCCAGCACGATGGGTAGGATCATGGGGCGGCGGTGCGTCTTCTCGTAGAAGAAGCGGCTCAGGACGTCGTGGATCTTGGTCTTCAGGTAGCCCGGCTCCGCCCCATGCCCGTCTCCCCCCTTGTTCAGCTCCGCGGCCAGATGTGCCCGAGCCTCCTCCAGCAGCGGATCATCCGCATCAGGCAGGAAGCCGCGACCGATGAGGTCCGGGCCGCCGACCGTGCGTCCGGTGGCCGTGGCCACCGTCAGCGCGACCATGACAACCCCGTCGCTGGCCAGTGCCCGGCGGTCGCGGAGGATGACCCCGTCCACGCCATCCACCGCTGCCAGGCCGTCCACCAGCACTGCACCCGCCGTCACGCTCCCCGCCAGGCGGGCCACGCGACCGTCGAATTCGACCACCTGGCCATTCTGCAGGACGAAGATGCGGTCCACCGCCACGCCGGCTCCCTCTGCCAGCAGGGCGTGCTGGACGAGCATCCGGTACTCACCGTGGATCGGGATGAAGTGGCGTGGTTTGGCAAGGCCGAGCATGAGCTTCAGCTCCTCGCGCGAGCCGTGGCCCGACACGTGGCAGTGGGTGACAGGCTCGTAATGGACCATCGCCCCTTCCTTGAAGAGGTTGTCGATGGTCCGGGCCACCGCTTCCTCGTTGCCGGGGATGGGCGAGGCGGACACGATCACCGTGTCGCCGGGCACGATCGTGATGCTCCGATGGTCGCGGCTGCTCATCCGCGTCAGCCCGGACATCGGTTCGCCCTGGGAGCCGGTGGTCACCACCACCAGCTGCGATGGATCGATGCGCTCCAGCTGGTTCTTGGCGACCACCGTCCCGTCCCGCCCATCGAGATACCCCAGCTCGGTGGCGATGGCGGCGTTCTGCTCCATGCTGCGCCCCAGCAGGACGACCTTGCGTCCGTGCTCGGCCGCGGCGTCGATGGCCTGCTGGACCCGCCCGATGTTCGAGGCGAAGGTGGCCATTATGACCCGCCCCTCGGCCGCCCCGATCAACTGGCGCAGGGACTCACCGACGGTCGCCTCCGACAGCGTGTAGCCGTCACGCTCGGCGCGGGTCGAGTCGGACAGCAGGAAGTCGACCCCCTGGCGCCCCCATTCGGCGATCAGGCCCAGGTCGGCGCGCGTCCCGTCGGGCGGGGTGTGGTCGAACTTGAAGTCCCCGGTATGGATGATCGTGCCCCGCGCGTGGCGGATCGCGAAGCCGACCCCACCCGGGATCGAGTGGTTGACGCGGAACGGCGTCACCCGGAAGGCGCCGACCGCGAACTCCGTTCCGGGCTCCACCTCATGCAGGGTGGTGGCGCCCATGAGCTTGTGCTCGCGCAGCTTCCCGGTGACCAGGCCGATGGTGAGCTTGGTGGCAAAGATCGGGGTGCCGGACAGGCGAGGCAGGACGTAGGGCAGGCCGCCGGTATGGTCCTCGTGGCCGTGGGTCAGCAGGATGCCGCGCACCGCGTCGCGCCGCTCGGCCAGGTACGTCGCATCGGGGACCACGAGGTCGATCCCGAGCATCTCGGGCTCGGGGAAGGCCAGCCCGCAGTCGACGACCACGATCTCGTCATCGGCTTCGATGGCGGTGATGTTCTTGCCCACCTCGCCGACCCCACCCAGGGGAATGATTCGGAGCGTGCCTGGCATCGCGTCCTCTAGAACAGTGTCATCTGTCGGTCATCGTCAACTCGGCTGAGCACCGGCGGTTGGGCCGAGGCCCTGGGAGCACTCTCTTCCCGCTCCGCCGCGAGAGCGTCGCGGGCTGCCAGCAGCGCCGCCGGCAGGCCACGGAAGTCGCGCGCCAGCGTCTCTCGGAGGGCGGACGACCGCAACGCGGCAGCCGGATGGTACATCGGCAATACGAACCGACCGCCCGCCCGCCGCAGCCGCCCATGCGCCTCGGAGATGCGCGCCCCGGGCAGATAGCGCTGCAGGGAGTGCCGGCCAAGCGTCACCACCAGAACCGGGTCCAGGGCGTGCTCCTGGCGGTCGAGATAGGGCGAGCAGGCTTCGATCTCCGACGGCTCCGGGTCTCGGTTTCCCGGCGGCCGGCACTTCACCACGTTGGTGATGAACACGTCACTCCGCTGCCAGCCAATCGCGTGCAGCAGCTCTTCGAGCAGCTGCCCGGCCGGGCCCACGAAGGGCCGCCCCGTGGCGTCCTCGCGCTGGCCCGGACCCTCCCCCACCAACAACACGTCGCTGATCGCGTTCCCCTCGCCGGGAACGGCGAGCGTGCGCCCGGTCGCCAGCGGACAGCGGGTGCAGGCCCGGACCTCGGCCGCTACCGCGGCGAGATCGGCCTCCCCGCTCATCGGGGACGCCGGTGCCTACGAACGCTCCGTGTCCGCACCGGCGCCGGCAGGAACGCCCGAGCGTGCCATGTGCCGCTCCATTGCCGCTCGGCGGCTCAGGTTGACGCGGCCCATGCGGTCGATCTCGGTGACCACCACCATCAGCTCGTCGCCGATGGCCACCACGTCCTCGACCCGCGCGACGCGGAAATCGGCCAGCTGGCTGATGTGGACCAGGCCCTCCTTGCCGGGCAGGATCTCGACGAAGGCCCCGAAGTTCATGATCCGGGTCACCTTGCCCAGGTATTCCTTCCCGACCTCGACGTCGCGGGTCAGGCCCTCGATCCAGCGGACCGCCTTCTCGCCGGCCTCGCTTGAGACGGCGGCAATCTGGATCGTGCCGTCGTCCTCGACGTTGATCTGGGTCCCCGTCTCGGCGGTGATCTGGCGGATCACCTTGCCGCCGGCGCCGATGACGTCGCGGATCTTGTCGACCGGGATCTTGATGGTCGTGATTCGCGGCGCGTACGGGCTCAGCTCGGA
Source organism: Chloroflexota bacterium (assembly GCA_038040195.1). Lineage (NCBI taxonomy): Bacteria > Bacillati > Chloroflexota > Chloroflexota bacterium. The sequence goes on from JBBPIR010000002.1 coordinate 193,502, forward strand.
TCGGCTGGCGCTGATGACGGCCGTCATCTTGTCCAGGATGAACAGCCGCGCGGTGCGGGCCTGTTCCAGGGCATCGCGCAGGATCTCGGTGGTGATGCCCTGCACCTTGATATCCATCTGCAGGGCGGTGACGCCCTCCGCGGTGCCGGCCACCTTGAAGTCCATATCACCGAACATATCCTCCTTGCCGGTGATGTCGGTGAGGACCGCGTAGCGGTTGGTGTCCGGATCGGTGATCAGGCCCATGGCCGCCCCGGCCACGGGGGCCGAGATCGGCACACCTGCGTCCATCAGGGCCAGGGTGCTGCCACACGTGCTGGCCATGCTGGTCGAGCCATTCGAGGACACGACTTCGCTGACCACCCGGATCACGTACGGGAACTCGTCGACCGGCGGCAGGACCGGCAGCAGGGCGCGCTCGGCGAGGGCACCATGACCGATCTCGCGCCGGCCGGGGCCCCGCATCGGCTTGGACTCGCCGACCGAGTACGGCGGCATGTTGTAGTGATGCAGGTATCGCTTCTCCGTCTCCGGCGAGATGGTGTCCAGGCGTTGGACGTCGCTGGACGGACCCAGGGTCGCGATCGTGAGGGCCTGTGTCTGGCCCCGGGTGAACAGGCCCGACCCGTGGGTCCGGGGCAGGATGCCGACCTCCACCGAGATGGGCCGGATGGTGGTCGTGTCGCGTCCGTCGATGCGGATGTTCTCCGACAGCACCAGCTCCCGGACGGTGGCCTTGGTGAGCACGTCCATCAAGGGTGAGCCGATGCCGTGGCGGCGCCGGAGGTCCTCCAGGGCCTGGCCCTGCTCGGCCCGGTTGTAGGCCTCGCGACCGCGGCGCACCTCGGCCGCGATGTCGGCCCGAATGGCGTCCAGCCGTTCGACGAGGCCGGTGGTCAGGCTGATGAACAGCTCGGCCGTGGCCTCCGCGTCGGGCATCGCCCGATGAGCGGCACCGTGGTCCTTGCCGAAGATGAATCGCATGAGGTCCGCCAGCTTGTAGCTCCCCGCGTCGGGGTACAGCTGGTAGGCCAGCTCCAGCGTGTCATAGACAGCGCTTGGCTCCCAATGGACGTCGTTGGGGAGATGGCGCAGCACGAACGGCAGGTCGAAGCTCACGTTGTGGGCCACGACCGGCGCGTTGCCGACCCATTCGACGAAGCGCGGCAGCACCTCGGCCGCGGTGGGGGCCTTGGCCACGTCCTCGTCGGTCAGGCCGTGGACCTGATGGCCGATGATCGAACGACCGGGGTTGACCAGTGATTCGAACCGATCGACGACCGCTCCGTCGCGAACCCGCAGGGCGGCGACGTCGACGATGTAGCCGTGCTCCGGCTTCATCGAAGTGGTCTCGAGGTCGAGGATCACGAACTCGGTGCCCGGGCGGGCAAGCGCGCTTCCGAGCTTTGGGATGGACTCCGCGCGCGGGCCGAAGAATGGCGTGCGCTTGGGCGCGCCGGCGCTCGACACCAGCTTGTCCTGGAGCTCGATCGACTTCTGGAGCTCGGCGTGCCCCCAGGTGATGGCCTCGAGCATGGTGGCTTCGGGCAGGATCTTCGCGCCGGCCTCGACCATCATGATCGCGTCGCGCGTGCCGGCCACGACCAGGTCGAGCGTGCTGTTCTCGAGCTGGCTGTTGGTCGGGTTGGCCACGAACTGGCCATCGATGTATCCCACCCGGACCGCTCCGACGGGCCCCATGAATGGGATCGGGCTGACCGACAGGGCCGCCGAAGCGCCGTTCACGGCCAGGATGTCGGGGTCGTTTTCCTGGTCAGCCGACAGGACGGTGAGGACGACCTGAACGTCGTTCTTGTAGCCCTTCGGGAAGAGAGGGCGAATCGGGCGGTCCGTCAGCCGCATGGCCAGGATGGCGGCCTCGGACGGGCGCGACTCGCGCTTGATGAACCCGCCGGGGATCTTGCCCGCGGCGTACATCCGCTCCTCGAAGTCCACGGTGAGCGGGAAGAAGTCGATCCCCTCGCGGGGCTCGGCCGAGACGGCGGTGGCCAGCAGCACGGTGTCTCCGTAGCGGACCAGGACCGCTCCATCGGCCTGCTCGGCAAGCTTGCCCGTCTCCAGTGAGAAGGTTTGCCCGCCGATCTCTGTTTCAACCTTGATAGCCAAGGAAATCCTCCAATATGGTGACGTGTCCGGCGCGGCCAACCCAACCTGGGTGGCGCGGCTCGGAGGGGGTGCGTCGCGTCCGACGCGAGAGTGGGTCGACCCGGCGTGGCCGGGTCACGGGGTGAATGACGACGTTACCGGCGCAGGCCGAGACGGCCGATCACCGCGCGGTAGCGATCCACGTCCGTGCGGACGAGATACGCGAGCAGGCGGCGGCGCTGGCCGACGAGCTTGAGCAGCCCGCGGCGCGAGGCGTTGTCCTTGGGATAGCTGCGCAAATGCTCCGTCAGTGACTTGATCCGCTCGGTCAGGAGCGCGACCTGCACTTCGGGAGACCCGGTGTCGCCATCATGCGTTGCATAGTCGGTGGCGACGGCGACCTTCGTAGCCGGGTCGAGCGGCAAATGTTCCTCCACTTTCAATCTGTCGGTTCGTTGCATCGTATCAGACGATCCCGGCCAGCGCCGCCCGGGCCGCGACCTCGTCGCGCTGCATCTGGACTGTGAGCGCCGCCGCGGAATCAAACCGCTGCTCGTCGCGGAGCCGTGTCACGAGCTCGAGGCGTAGTTCTTGGCCGTAGAGATCGCCGTCCCAATCGAGGAGGTGCGCTTCGACGACAACATCGCCCTGGTCGTGGAACGTAGGCCGACGCCCGACGCTAACCAGCGCGCCCGTCGGGCTTGGGCCGGTCGGGCCGGCTGCCACGCCGGCGTAGATGCCGAGCGAAGGGAGCGCAGGGCGGTACCCGAACGCCAGGTTCGCGGTTGGATAGCCCATGGCTCGCCCCCGCCCGTCGCCGCGAACGACCTCACCGGTCAGGGCAGGGCGGCGCCCGAGCAACCGGGTGGCGTCCCGAACATTGCCTTCGGCCAGGACGCGGCGGATTCGACTCGACGAGATTGGTCCGTCATCCATCTCCGGCTCGATCACGACGACGTCGAACCCATGGTCGGGGCCGATCTCCATCAGCCGCTGGGGGGTGCCGGCCCGGTCGCGGCCGAACGCCGTGTCGGGGGTCATCACGAGGGCCACCGTCCGCAATCCCGGCGCAAGGGCGTCAAGGAATGCTTCGGGCGGCATATCCCGAACCGATGCATCGAACCGGATGAGGATGGCCTCCACACCCGCATGCCGGATGCGACTCAGGTTCTCGGACAGTGGCGCCAACCAGTCCACGGCGTGGCCGGGGCGGATGACTTCGATCGGTGGTGGGTCGAAGACCAGCGCCACCGGCCCGGCGCCCCGAGCGGCGGCGGCCTCCCGCACGGCCGAGAGCAGAGCCCGATGTCCACGGTGTACGCCATCGAACACACCCAGCGCCAGGGCCACTGGGCCGGTTGAGTCCCGAGCCGCGACGTCGGCGAGCGTCAATACCCGGTCGGCTGAAGGGTCAGTCATGCCGACGGCTCGGCCAGGACCTTCTGGGGGTGCAGGACCCCGTCGGCGAGAAGGCCCACGCCCAATACGCCCGATGGGCCGCGGACCAATACTCGCCCATCTCCGGACCACGGCAGCTCGCCGCCATTCCCGAACCGGCGGGCCTGCTCCTCGTCCAGCGCGAGTTGAGGCAGGTCCACGAGCTGCTCGAGGGGAACCAGCGCCTGGTCGAGCCGGCCCTCGCGCGCCAGTGTCTCCAGCTCCGAGGGTGTCCGGGCGTCACTCGCCGCAAGCCCGGCCGCTTCGGTGCGCCGCAACGCACGCAGGTAGCCGCCGCACCCCAGCTGCTCACCGAGGTCGCGGGCAATCGAACGCACGTAGGTTCCCGGGCCAGTCTGCAAGTCGAGGTGGAGGTCGAGCCACCCGTCCCCCGCCGTGACATCGAGGAGGCGCAGGGCATGCACCGTCACCTCCCGCGTTGGCAGATCCAGGGCGCTTCCGCGACGGGCCGCGCGGTGGGCCGTTCGGCCACCCTGCTTGCGGGCGGAGAAGGCGGGCGGGCGCTGCTGGAACGTGCCCACGAACGCACCCAGTGCGGCTTCAGCCGCGTCCACGCCGGGCGGAGGCCCGCCCGCCTCGAGAGGCCCCTCCCCGTCATCGGTCCGCGACCGGAACCCCAGCCGCACGACGGCGTCATAGCGCTTGGGCCCAGCCGTCAGCTCCTGGCTCAGCCGGGTGGCGCCGCCGACCAGGATCGGGAGCACTCCCGAGGCCAACGGATCCAGCGTACCGGCGTGACCGATGCGTTGCATCCCGCTCAGGCGGCGGACCAGGCCGACCATGTCGTGGGATGTGGGCCCGACCGGCTTGTCGAGGTTAAGGACGCCGATCATCGGCGCGTTTCAGCTCACGCTCGCATTCCGCCAGCACGCGGTCTCGGGCCACGCCCAACGGCGCGTCGACCGTGCAGCCGGCGGCGCGCGCATGCCCACCACCCCCGAATGCGGCTGCGACCGCCACCGCATCGGCCCGTGCCGAGGTCCGGATGCTGACCCGGGTGACGGCTGGTCCCTGCTCCTTGAACAGGAGGACGATGTCCGTGTCGCGGGCCAGTCCCAGCAGGTCGATGAATCCTTCGCTCGCGTCGAGCGAGGTGCCGGTCTCGGCCATCATGGCCGCGGTCAGGGCGGCATGGACCACCCGCCCCTCGCTGGCCGTCGCGACGCCGGCCAGTGCACGGCCCCATAGGGTCAGCGTCGTGAACGGTTTCTCGGCGTAGATGGCCCGGTGGATGGCCGCCAGCGATGCCCCGGCTTCGACCAGCGATGCCGCCACGCGTAGCGTGCGTGGGGTGACGTTGGGGTGGGCAAACGTGTGGGTGTCATTGACGACCCCGGCCAGCAGGACCGTTGCCAGCTCCGGATCCAGCTCGACGCCGAGATCGGGCAGCAGGAGCGTCACCATCTCACAGGTCGAGGCCGCGCCCGGGTCGACCATGTTGACCGCGCCGAACCCGGGGTTGCTCACGTGATGGTCGATGTTCACGATCCGCGCCCGCGCGAGCCAGTCGGCGTGGTCGGTCGAGATCCGTCCGACCCGAGCCAGGTCCCCGGCGTCCACGATCACCGCCACGTCCGGTTCGAGCGCGGGCGCGGTCCGCACCTCCGCCACGCGCGGCAGGAACTGGAGGTAGGGCGGCACCGGGTCGGCCATCACGACCTCGGTCGGGATGCCGTATCGCTCCCCCACCATGCGGATCGCCAGCGCGGCTCCCAGCGTGTCGGCGTCCGGGTTCTCATGACCGATGGCCGTGATCCGCTGCGCGCCGCGCAGGGCGGCGACGACCTCCTTCATCGGTCTTTGTCCTCGGCGGCGTCCAGGTCGCGGAGCAGCTTGAGGACCCGATCGCCGTCCGCGATCGATTCATCGGCCCGGAACACGAGACGCGGGATATGCCGGATGGTGAGGCGTTCCCCCAGCCGGTGCCGAAGCCAGCCGGCGGCATCGGTCAGGGCGGTCAGGGTCTTCGCCTGGTCCTGGTCAGGCCCGTACACCGAGACCCACACGCGCGCCTGGGTGAGGTCCGGCGCGGTGTCGACCCGGGTCACGGTGGCGAACCCGACTCGCGGGTCGTTCATCTCGCGCTGCAGGATCTGCATCAGCTCGGCGCGAATCTGGCTGTCCAGGCGGTCGGTGCGCTGACTCACCGGGTTCCCGTCCCCTTCCTCAGGCTCAGGCGGACGCCTCCGACACCATCTGGAAGCACTCGATCACGTCGCCCTCGGCGATCTCCGGCGATCCTGCCAGCCCGATCCCACACTCGAATCCGGCCGCCACCTCGCGGATGTCGTCCTTGAACCGCCGCAGCGACTCGATCCGCGTCTCGGTGACAAGCTGGCCGCCCCGCATGAGTCGAGCCTCGGCGCCGCGCAGGATCCGGCCGTCGAGGACGTACGAGCCGGCCACCTGGCCCGCCTTGCCTGCCTTGATCACCTGCCGCACCTCGGCGTGACCCTCGATCTGCTCGACCTGCTTGGGGGTCAGGAGCCCCTGGAGGGCCAGGCTGATGTCATCGGTCAGCTTGTAGATGACCTCGTACAGGCGGACGTCGACGCCGGAGGCCTCCACCGCCCGCTCGGCACCGGGGTCCAGCTTGGTGTTGAAGCCGACCACCACCGCGCTCGACGCGGCGCCCAGCACGACGTCGGACTCGTTGATGTCCCCGGCCCCCTCGCTCAGGATGTTGATTCGGACCTCCCCGGTGCTGAGCCGATCCAGCGCGTGGCGGATGGCCCCCAGCGAGCCCTGGACATCGGTCTTCAGGATCACGCGCAGCTCCTTGACCTCGGCGGCCTGGATCTGGGCGCTGATGTCCTCGAGGCTGGTCGGGCCGCGTCCGTCGCCGCCGGGTCCGTGGCGCTCCACGACCTCGGCAGCGTCGCGGGCCGCCTTTTCGTCGGCGACCACCCGCAACTGGTCGCCGGCCTCGGGCAGGTCCTGGAGCCCGAGGATCTCCACCGCGGTGGCGGGCTCGGCCTGGCGAACGCGGCGCCCGGCTGCGTTTTGGAGGGCCCTCACGCGTCCATACGTCTTACCCACGGTCACCACGTCGCCGACCTTGATTGTGCCGTTCTGGACCAGCACGGTGGCGACGTTGCCCCGGCCCTTGTCGACCTTGGACTCGATGATCGTGCCGTACGCCTCACGATTCGGGTTGGCCTTCAGGTTCTGGAGGTCGGCGACCAGGCCGATCATCTCCAGCAGGTGATCCAGCCCGGTCCCCTGCTTGGCCGAAACCGGGACCGCGATCACGTCGCCGCCGTACTCCTCGATCAAGACTCCGATGTCGGCCAGCTCCTGCTTGACCCGATCCGGGTTGGCATCCGGCTTGTCGATCTTGTTGATGGCCACGATCATCGGCACCCGGGCGGCACGGACGTGGTCGATGGCCTCGCGAGTCTGGGGCATGACGCCGTCGTCGGCGGCCACCACGATCACCGCGATATCGGTGACCTGTGCGCCCCGGGCGCGCATGGCCGTGAAGGCCTCGTGGCCCGGCGTGTCGAGGAACACGATGCGCCGGTCGCCGTGGACTGCCTCCGAAGCGCCGATGTGCTGGGTGATGCCGCCGGCCTCGCGAGCGACCACCGCCGTGCTGCGGATGGCGTCCAGCAGGCTCGTCTTGCCGTGGTCGACGTGACCCATGACGGTCACGATCGGGGCGCGGGTGACCAGGTCGTCGGGGGCGTCCTCGCCCCAGGGCGTAATCCGAACACCGTCCTCGGCGGCGGCGCCCGGCGCGACGAGCTCCTGGGCATCGGCCGCGGTCTTCTCGGCGGCTCCCCGCTCGACCAGCTCGTAGCCCAGCTCGGCCGCCACGAGTGACGCGGTGTCGTAGTCGATGGACTGATTGATGGTGGCGAAGATCCCGTTGCGGATGAGCTCGCTGATCACCGCCGCGGTGCTGATGCCGAGCGCCTCGGCCAGGTCCTGGACCACGATCGAGGTGCCGATCTCCACCGGCCCGCTGGGGCGCGGCAGAGTCGGGGTTTCGACGCTGGCGCTCGTCGACTCGCGACGGCGCGGGGGCCGTGGGCCGCGGCGCTGCTGGGTATACCTACGAGGCGGCATGGGCTCCGCCGCTCAATCCGAGGGCGCGGGCAATGGCCTGGTCCCGTCCCGCGCTCGCCTGGCAGGCGGGATCGGCGCAGACGTACGTTCCCCGCCCTGGCATGCGGCCCGACGGGTCGGTCACCGCCAGCCCGTCCGCGGTGCGCACGACGCGCTGCATCTCACGCTTGGTCCGCACCTGGCGGCACACGGCGCAGGTCCGCTGCGGCTGACGGTCAGGCCGTCGCTTTGGCATCTTCGTGGCCTTCCGTGGCCTCCGCACCCGCCGCGCCTTCGGTGCCGTCCGCAGATGACGGAGCGACGCGCGCTCCGCCGGCGCCGGCCGCCGCCACGCCCGCGTCGGAGCGGATGTCGATCCGCCAGCCCGTCAGCTTGGCCGCCAATCGGGCATTCTGGCCTTCGCGGCCAATGGCCAGCGACAGCTGGCGCTCGGGGACGATGACGTTGGCGATCCGGTGCTCCTCGTCGATCCGCACCTCAATGACCTCGGCCGGAGACAGCGCCTCGGCCACGAACTGCGACGGGTCCTCGTTCCACAGCACGACGTCGACCTTCTCGCCGTTCAGCTCGGCCACGATGGCCTGGATCCGGGTCCCGCGCTGCCCCACCGCCGCGCCCTTGGCATCCACGCCCGGCTGGCGGCTTTCGACCGCTACCTTGGATCGACTCCCGGCCTCGCGCGCGATGCCGCGGATCACCACTGATCCGTTGTAGATCTCGGGGATCTCCATCTCCATCAGTCGGCGCAGGAACCCTCGGTGCGTGCGGCTGGCGACCAGCACCGGGCCTCGCGTCGTGCGGCGCACCTCGAGAACGAACACCTTGAGGTGCTGTCCGATCCTGTAATGCTCGCCCGGGAGCTGCTCGCTGACGGAGAGCACGGCCTCCACCCCCCGGCCCATGTCGAGGACGACGGCCGATTCAGTGGTGCGCGTCACCACCCCGGTCAGGATCTCGCCCTCGCGGCTCACGTACTGGTGGTAGACCACGTCTCGCTCCGCCTCGCGCAGGCGCTGGCGATACACCTGGCCCGCGGTCTGGGCCGCGATCCGGCCCAGCTGGGCCTGGGTCACGTTCTCGGGGATCCGAACGCGCCCGCCCACGCCGACTCCAGGCTCGATCTCGATCGCCTCGGACACGGTCTTCTGAAGCTCGGGATCGGTCACCTCGGTGTCGCCGGCGACCACCTCGTACTCGCGGTAGACGCTGATCTCTCCGGTCTCAGGGTCGATCTTGACCACCACGTTCTCGGGTGCTTCCGCGTTGCGCCGGTAGGCAGATTCGATCGCCTGCTCAAGCGTCTGGAGCAGGATGTCCTGGGGGACGCCCTTCTCGGCATTGAGCTGCAGCAGGGCGCCGATGAAGTCGCGGTTCACGCTGGCACCTCCCTGCCGGGCGAAAAACAGGACGTGGGCTCGCAGACCGACCCACGTCCTAAATAAACAGCTGTATCGGTTTGGTCCGCACCGGTCGCAAGACCGTCAGCGAGTATACCAGCGCCCTCGTGGGACGCCAATTCCGCAGGCCTCTAGCGGAAGATCAGGTATAGGGCGATTCCCACGACCAACGTCAGCCCGATCGCGCCCACGATCAGACGGCCCGCCCACTTGGAACGTCTGAGCACGGCTCCCTCCCAGGCCCGAAAGGGCCCCGTAACCGACTGGTGAGTGGCCTGGCTCTACGTTACCCGCGCGACCCGGCCGGGCGTTCTTGTACATCGCAACTCGAGGGGAGTCCATCCTGTGAACCGAGTCATCCCGTTCGCACGTCCATTCCTGCGGAGGCTGCCGCTCGTCATCGCGAGCGCGGTCATCCTGATCGTCATCCTTCCCATCCTGGCGCTTACCGCGGCCGGTGGCCTCGGGGGAAGCATCGAGAGCGTGATCCGATGAAGCGCCTCATCCGGCTCCTCCTGTTGGCGTCGCTGGCGTCCTCCATCGTCATCGTGGGGCCAACCTATGCGGCCGAGGCCACGCAGGGCACAGCGCGCCGTAGCGGCATGGACCGCGCAGCCTGTCGCGACCTGATCGACAGCGTCTTGAGGTCAGATACGCGAGACGACATCAAGCAGGCGGTCCGCAAAGCCAGGGACAGTGACTGCTGGACTGAGCTATCCAGCAGCTGGGCGCAGGTGAGCGCCATTGGAGTCCCGGCGGTTGCCGCGGCGATCACCTGCGGGACTTTTCAGGGCAACTTCGGTGTTGGCATCGCTGGCATCCAGGTGGCCACCAGCCGGACACGGATCGGGGTCTGTTCGGACGGCTACCGATTCACGAGCATCCCGGAGCCGCCCTACTGCTACGTCACATCAATTCCGGCTTATTTCGGCGGCGCTCAGCCACCGGATGGGTGGTGCGGCTACTGGTATCACAGCAGCGCCAGGACGGTGATGACTACGGGCAACAACTTCTGGGTTTCGGCCTACGCGATCCCGTGGTGGAAGCGCTTCGGCTGGATGCGCTTCGACCTCAGGGCAGCTCCGCTGTCTGCCTACTACCTTCGTGGGTTCTGCTGCTATTAGGGCTCGATCGCTCCCGACCTGGCTCAGCGGGAAAGGGGCCGCCGGCCATCCGTCGGCGGCCTCATTCCGTGCTCAGATCAGCTTCCCCGGAGGCGGGAGATGTCCTGGATCGAGACTCGGACCAGCCGCGCTCAGGATGCGGGGTTGAGCGTCCACCAGCGTCCACCTGTACCACCTGAATCCCAGCGCTCGGTGGTACAGCGGTTGGTACGCGCAGACCTCCGTGACGATACCCGTTCCGTCAGCGAGGACGATCGTCCCGCGCCAGGACCCGCTTGCGCATCCGAATCGCGCTGGGGGTCACCTCGACCAGCTCGTCCGCGGCGATGAACTCGATAGCCGACTCCAGGGTCATCGGCCGTGGAGGCGTCAGCCGCAGCGAGTCCTCGGGGCCGTGGGAACGGACATTGGAGAGCTTCTTCTCCTTGGTGGCGTTGACGTCCATGTCGCCGCTCCGGGCGTTCTCGCCCACGATCATCCCTTCGTAGACCTCCTCCCCCGCGCCGATGAGGAGCTCCGAGCGCTCCTGGAGGTTGAACAGCGCGTAGGCGGTCGACGAGCCGGATCGGTCGGCCACCAGCACGCCGTTGGTGCGGTGGGTCACCTCTCCGGCCCACGGTCCGTAGCCCTCCCCGATCTGGTGCAGGAGCGCGGTTCCCCGCGTCTCGGTCAGCAGCTGTCCGCGATACCCGATCAGGCCGCGGGTCGGGATGATGTACTCGAGGCGGACGCGGGCGTCCGCGTCGGTGGTCATCTGCTCCAGGCGGGCCTGGCGGGCAGCCAGCGCGGTCTGCACCGCACCGATGTAGTCGGGCGGAATGTCGACGGTGATGCGCTCGTAAGGCTCCTCGGTCTCCCCCTCGACCGTGCGGAGGATGACTTCTGGGCGGCTCACGGTCAGCTCGTAGCCCTCGCGCCGCATCTGCTCGATCAGGACCGCCAGCTGCAGCTCACCGCGGCCTCGGACCTCGAACACGTCCTCGGTGGCGGTCGGCGCGAATTCGATCGAGACGTTGCCCAGCACCTCCTTCTCGAGGCGGGAACGGATGTGTCGCGTGGTCAGCAGCTTGCCGTCACGGCCTGCGAGCGGCGAGGTATTCACCCCGAAGGTCACTCGCAGCGTCGGGGCGTCCACGTCAAGCCGCGGGAGGGGCCGCGGGTCGGCCGGATCGGTCAGGGTGTCGCCGATGGTGACCTCTGGCAGGCCTGCCACCGACACGATGTCGCCCGGTCCGGCCTGGGCGATGTCAACCCGGTAGATCCCGTGTGCCGTCTGGAGGGCGGTCACCGAGCCGGTGAGGGTGACGATCCGGCCGGGCTCGACCGCGCCGGCGGTATCGGCGGCTTCTTCGCGGACGACGGTGATCCGCTGGCCGATTCGAATCGTCCCGTTGCGGATGCGGCCGACAGCCATCCGTCCGACGTAGTCATTGGCCGACAGGTTGGTCACGAGCAGCTGGAGCGGATGCCCATCGGTGTAGATCGGTGGTGGAGTGACCTCGGTCAGCACGTCAAGGAGCGGCCGCAGGTCCGTCCCAGCTTGGGATAGATCACGCGTGGCGGTGCCAGCCTTGGCGTTGGTGTACACCACGGGGAACTCGATCTGGTGCTCATCGGCCCCCAGGTCCATGAACAGCTCGTACACGTCGTCGAGCACCTGCGCTGGCCGTGCATCGGCGCGGTCGATCTTGTTGAGGTCCACGATGACCGGCAGGTGGCGCTCCATCGCCTTGCGCAGCACGTAGCGGGTCTGGGGCAGCGGGCCCTCTGAGGCGTCGACGAGGAGCAGGACCGCGTCCACCATCAGGAGGGATCGCTCGACCTCGCCGCCGAAGTCGGCGTGGCCGGGAGTGTCCACGATGTTCAGACGGACTCCCTGGTAGTCAACCGTCGTCTGCTTAGCCATGATCGTGATCCCGCGCTCACGCTCGAGATCCATCGAATCCATGACCCGGTCCACGAGCGTCTGGTTGGCGCGGAACGTCCCCGTCTGGCGCAGCATGGCGTCGACCAGGGTGGTCTTGCCGTGGTCGACGTGGGCGATGATCGCGACGTTGCGCAGGTCGCTGCGCACCGAGGTGGCCGGGAGCTCAGTGGTCAGGGGCACGCCCGAAGCCTACCCGGTCCCCGATAGATCCGATGAGCGACCTTCAGACCAGGCCTGCGGCTCCCTAGGAGCGGCTCCCGACGCCCTGAGCGGACTGCAGGTCAGCGGACCGGGCTCTTTTCGTTGGTCGGATCAGCTCCCCGGAAGGCGGGAGATGTCCTGGATCGAGATCAGGATGACCAGGGCGATGAGCACCACGAACCCAGTGAAATAGATCAGGGCCTCCCGTTCGGCTGACAGCCGGCGGCGGCGGACGGCCTCGATCAAGACGATCATCACCCGCCCGCCATCCAGGGGCGGGAAGGGCAGGACGTTCAGGACGGCCAGGTTGACCGACAGCAGGCCGATGAAGAACAGCTGGCTGACCAACGGGGCATCCAGAAGCCGCCCGGTCTGCTGGGCGATGCCGATCGGGCCGGCCACGTCGCCGGTCGACGGAGCGAGGCCGAGCATGCCGGCGATAGCCCGCGCCAGTCCACCCGGTATCTCGGCCGCCACGCGGCCCGCGGTGATCGTGCCCTGGGTGAGGGCATCGATCGGCCCATCGGCGGCTGGTGCGCCCATCCGGACGTCATCGGCCTCCCATGCGAACCCAACCGCGCCTTCCCCGGCCCGCTGCTGCTCCTCGGTAAGCACGCGTGGCGTGACCTCGAGGTCGATGGCCTCGCCGTCACGGGTGACCTGCAGGATGACCGGCTCGCCTGCATGGCTGCGGACGTACGCGGTGAGCTCAGTGGACAGCTCGAACGTGCGCCCGTCCACGCCGGTTATTACGTCCCCCTCCTCCAGCACGCCGTCTCCGGGGCTGCCGGCCTGGACGCTGGTTACGGTCAGCGGTCCGTGGTATTCGGGAGTCGGCTGGCTGAAGGCCAGCGCGAACAGCAGCGCTCCGGCCACGAAGTTCATCAGGACCCCGGCCAGGAGCACCGCCAGCCGAGTCGGGATCCGTTTCCGGCTCAGCGCGCCCTGCATGACCTTCTCGATGGCCGCCTCGGACAGGCCGCGCTGCCGAAGCCGCTCAACCTCGATCTCGCCGTCCTCGCCGAGGAGGCGGACGAAGCCGCCGAGCGGGATCCAGTTCAACGAGTAACGAGTGCCTCGGAACACGACCGAGGCGATGCGAGGCGGAAACCCGACGCCGAACTCCTGGACCGCCACGCCGGCCCACTTGGCAACCGCGAAGTGGCCGACCTCGTGGACCAGGACCAGGACGACGATCAGCGCCAGGAAGGCGAGCAGGGTGGGCAGGAAGTCCATTTACTGACCTGCTCCCAGGCCCAAGTCACTACTCAATGTGCCACGCACCTCGGCGTCCAGGTCGGTGATCTCCTTCATCGAAGGCTCAACGGCGGTCCCCCACCGGTCGACGGCTCGCTCGAGCGTGGTTGCGATGGCCGGAAACGGGAGGGCACCAGCCAGGAATGCGGCAACCGCCACCTCGTCGGCCGCGTTGAGCACCGTCCCGCGATTGCCTCCGGCTTCGGCGGCAGCGCGCACCGCGGCATAGGCCGGGTACCGGGACGGGTCCAGCGGCGCGAAGACGAGAGGCTCCCACGCCTCCGGCGGCGCGCTGCGGGCCGGGCTCGCATGCCGATCCGGATACGACAGCGCGAACTGGATGGGCAGGCGCATGTCCGGCAGGCCGAGCTGGGCCTTGTACGACCCGTCGACGAACTCCACCAGGGAGTGCACGACGCTGCCGGGGTGCAGCACGGCAGCGATTCTAGGGTACGGCAGGTCATACAGCCATCGGGCCTCGATGGCCTCGAAGGCCTTGTTGACCAGGGTCGCGGAGTCGATCGTGATCTTGGGCCCCATCTGCCAGGTCGGGTGAGCCAGCGCCTCGGCGGGCGTCACGTTTGCCAAATCGTCCGCCGGGCGGTCCCGAAACGGTCCGCCGCTGGCGGTGAGGATGAGACGCGCGACGTCCGCGAGGCGTTCCCCGCGCAGGCACTGCCAGATGGCCGAGTGCTCGCTGTCAATCGGGCGCAGCCAGTCAAGCGGGTCCTCCCGGTCGGCCAGCACGGCGCGAACAAGGTGGCCACCGGTCACCAGTGTCTCCTTGTTCGCCAGCGCCACCCGGCGCCCGGCTTTCAGGGCTGCCAGCACGGCGGGAAGGGCGGTCATGCCGGTAGTGGCGACGACCACGATGTCCACGCCGTCAGCGGTCGCGAGCTGTTCGAGCCCACCATCCGCCCAGCGTTCTGCGGCCAGCTCCGCGGGACGGCGATCGGCCGACCAGGCCAGCGCGTGCGGCCACTCACGTATCTGGGCGTCGAACGCGGCATCAGCGTGGCCGGACGCCAGGGCGCGCAGCTCGTACCGCTCAGGTGCGGCCCGGACCACCTCGATCGTCTGGGTCCCGATCGATCCGGTCGAGCCGAGCAGGGCGATGCCGGTCACGGCGCTATCCACATGCCTCCGAGCACCACGGCGAAAGCGATCAGAGTGGGCGCCGCGAACAGGAGGGAGTCCACCCGGTCGAGCATCCCGCCATGCCCCGGGAAGAGATGGCCGGAGTCCTTCCGGTCCGCGGCCCGCTTGAGGAGCGATTTGGCGAGGTCCCCGCCTTGGCCAATCGCGGCCGTGACGGCTCCAGTGAGCAGCCCGATCAGCACCGGCAGACCGACCAGCAGCCACCCCAAGGCGGCCGTCACGAGTGCCGCCACCACGATGCCACCGGCATAGCCCTCGACCGTCTTGCCCGGGCTGACGAGCGGATGGAGCTTCCGCCGACCGATGGCGCGGCCGACGAAGTAGGCCCCCGTATCGCAACTCCATACGAGGCCGAACAGGACGAAGAGCCACCCGGTCCCCGCTTCCCAGCCGAGCGCCCCGAGGGCGCTGTCGGGCGTCCCATCCACAGGCGCCAGGTGCCCGACGACGGCCAGCATCGGTCCGAGGATGCCGAGCCAGGCAACGGCGAACACCGAGACCATCCATGCCTGCAGACCGATCCGAGGGTCCGCATTGCGCAATGCCGCGCCGGCGAGACCGATGACGGCGAAGACGAAGATCGCGAGGGGCAGACCGAAGGGCAGAACCTGTACCGACGTGCCCAGGAAGGGCGAGGTCGCACCTGCCTGAAGACCGATCAGCGCGCACCCGGCGACCAGCAGACCCGCGGCGTAGGTGACGGCGCGGGGCACCGCCCAGCCAGCCGCATTGAGCAGGTCGACGGCCTCGCCGAGGGCCAGGGCCACGACCAGGAGAACGCCGAGGCTGAGCCACGGCTCGCGGAACCAGGCGATGGCTAGGACGATCGGGGCCAGGACGATGGCGGTCAGGACGCGGGTCCGCAGCATGCCGTCAGCCCCCGAACCGCCGATGACGGCCCGCGTACTCCTCCAGCGCGGCGTCCAAGTCGGCCGGAGTGAAGTCGGGCCACAGACGATCCGACACCACCAGCTCAGCGTACGCGCCCTGCCACAGCAGGAAGTTGCTGGTCCGGTGCTCTCCCCCGGTTCGGATGATGAGGTCCGGGTCCGGCTGTCCAGCGGTGTACAGCTGCGCGGCCAACGCCGGCTCATCGATCTCGATGGCGGGCACACCGGCTGCCACGAGCGCCCGGACGGCATCGATGATCTCCGACCGGCCCGAGTAGTTGAACGCGATGTTCAACCGCATTCGGGCGCCGTCCCGCGTGCGTTCCTCCGCCTCGCGGATGGAGCGCTGCACATCCGACGGTGCCTCGTGCAGCCGGCCGATGACCTGGACCGATACCCCCTCCTCGATGAGCTCATCGGTGTGCTGACGCACCGCGCTGTCCACCAGGGAGAACAGTCCGTTGACCTCCGCCTCGGTGCGGGTCCAGTTCTCGCGGCTGAACACGTACAGGCTCAGGACCTCAATCCCGCGATCGGGAGCGTGCTTGACGACCGGTCGAATCGCTTCCACGCCCTGGACATGACCGGCGATGCCGGGCAGGCCACGCGCCGCCGCCCAGCGGCGGTTGCCGTCCATGATGATCGCGACGTGACGCGGGCCCTCGGATTCCGACAGGCGGTCAGACCTCCATGATCTCCGTCTCTTTGCGTTCGCCGCGGGCCTCCGCCATCTCGACGAAACCGTCTGTGAGCCGCTGGAGACTCTCGATCTCGCGGCGCTCCTCGTCCTCGCCCAGGCTTCCCTCCCGGAGGGCCTGCTTCAGCTCGTCCGCTGCCTCGCGGCGAAAGTTCCGGATCTCGACCCGGGCCTCTTCCAGACGGCGACGAACCTGTCGCACCAGCTCGTGGCGCCGCTCTTCGGACAACGGGGGTACGTGCAGCCGCACGACGGTCCCATCGACGTTCGGCACCAGGCCGATATCGCTGCGCGTGATGGCCTTCTCGATGGCGGGCAGCGCCCCCCGGTCCCAGGGCTGGATGACGATGAGATGCGCGTCGGGCGTCGAGATGCCGGCCAGCTGGTTGAGCGGCGTCGACGTTCCGTAGTAATCAACCGCGATCCGCTCGACCAGGGCCGTCGAGGCCCGGCCGGTGCGGATGCCGGCAAAGTCGCGCTCCATGGCTTCTACCGCGCGTTGCATCTTGGGCTCGATCGTGCGCAACGCCTCGTGGCTCACGCCGGCACCTCCTCGCTGATCAGGGTCCCAATCGCCTCCCCGCGCAGGGCGCGCAGGATGTTGCCGTCCACAGTCATGTTGAACACGACGATCGGCATCCGATTGTCCATGGCCAGGCTGACCGCGGTGGCGTCCAGTGCCTGGAGTCGATCGGCCAGCACCTCGGTGTAGCCAATCTGCGCATACAGCCGAGCGTCTGGCTTGTGCTCCGGATCGGCGTCATAGACCCCATCCACGCGGGTGGCCTTGAGGATCACCTGGGCCCCGATCTCCACCGCCCGCAAGGTCGCGGCGGTATCGGTCGTGAAGTACGGGTTGCCGGTGCCAGCGACCAGGATCACGAGCCGGCGCTTCTCCAGGTGCCGGATCGCCCGGCGCCGGATATACGGCTCGCAGATCTCGTTCATGGCGATGGCGCTCATGACCCGGGTTGGCGCCCCGGCCTGCTCCAGTGCGTCCTGCAGGGCAAGCCCGTTCATCACCGTCGCCAGCATGCCCATGTAGTCGGCGGTCGACCGATCCATCCCGGCCGAGGCCGCCGCCAGGCCGCGGAAGATGTTGCCTCCGCCGACCACGATCGCGACCTGGATCCCATCGGCGTGGGCCTGGGCGGCCTCCCCCGCGATCCGGCGCGCGACCTCCGGATCGATCCCATACCGGCGCTCGCCCATGAGCGCTTCGCCCGACAGCTTGAGCAGTGCCCGTCGAGGCCCGTCCGCTCCAGCCGCCGGCTGCGGGCTCATGCGCTGGGCCGGAGGGGTTCCAAGTCAGGGTCGGGCGCGGTCTCCCCCACCGCCATCCGGGCGAAGCGAGCGACGCGGATGTTCTCCCCCAGCAGGCCGATCTTGTCGGTGATGAGGTCGCCGATCCGCCGATCCGAGTCGCGGTACGGCAGCTCGAGCAGACAGACCGATTCGAACCACTTGTCGAGCTTGCCCTGGACGATGTCCTCCGCCCGATCGGCGGGACCTCCGCCAGCGGCGGCCTCCACCGTAAAGCGTTGCCGCTGGGCATCCACGATCTCGACGGGCACGTCGTCCCGCGCGACCCACTGCGGGGCCAGCCCGGCCACCTGCATTGCCAGCTCGCGGGCCAGCTGCTGGAAATCGTCGGTGCGGGCGACGAAGTCCGTCTCGCAGTTCAGCTCGAGCAGGACGCCCAGGCGCGACCCGTGATGGATGTAGCTGGCGATCACGCCTTCGCGAGCCACCCGGTCGGCCTTCTCGCGGGCTGTGGCTAACCCCTTTTGGCGAAGGAAGGTCACCGCCGCGTCGAAATCGCCGCCCGACGCCTCCAGCGCTCGCTTGCAGTCCATCACCCCGGCGCCGGTCTGCTCACGCAGCGCCTTGATGTCGGCCGGGCTCACGAGAGGTTTGGTGTCCATGGTCACGCCGGTTCCTCGACCACGTCCTCGACCGGCTCGCCATCCAGGCTGTCATCGAACTCGATGCTGGCCGCCCGACGGGCCCGTGCGCGCCGCTCGGTCTCTTCGTCCTCCTCGGGCTCGGGCTCGAAGACCAGTGCCTCGCCCGAGGCCAGCGCGGCGCTGTAATCCGCGTCTGGGCCCAGCGCGGCCTCATCCACCGGCGGCAACGCCTCGACCTGTTCCATCTCTTCATCGATGCGGGCCTGGCGCTCGGCCTGTCCGGCCAGGCAGGCATCGGCGACCAGGGCGGACAACAGACGCACCGATCGGATGGCATCGTCGTTGGCGGGGATCACCCAATCGACGAGGTCCGGGTCGCAGTTGGTGTCGGTGATGGCGACCACCGGGATCTCGAGCCGGCGCGCCTCGCGGACCGCGATTGCCTCCCGATGGGGGTCCACTACGAACACGGCGCCCGGCAGCCGGCGCATGCGGCGGATGCCGCCCATGGCCTTGTTCAGGCGCTCGATCTCCTCGGTGAGCTTGCCGGCTTCCTTCTTGGTGAGCCGTTCGAACTCGCCCGCTTCGCGGCGAGCCTCGAGTGCCTCGAGGCGCTGGATGCGGCGCTTGATGGTCATGAAGTTGGTCAGCAGACCGCCTAGCCAGCGCGTGTCGACGTAGTGCTGCCCTGCGCGGGTGGACTCTTCGCGCACCGTTTCCTGGGCCTGCTTCTTGGTGCCCACGAACAGGACCGACTCGCTGCGCCGGGTCGTGTCACGCACGAACTCGAGCGCGGCGTCGAGCCGCGACACGGTCTGGGCGAGGTCGATGATGTGGATCCCGTTGCGCTCGGCAAAGATGAATTCGCGCATCTTGGGATTCCAGCGGCGGGTCTGGTGTCCGAAGTGGACGCCCGCCTCGAGCAGCTGCTTCATGCTGGCGGCAGCCATGGATTCCTCCGGTTGTCGTCCTCGGCTTCCGTCAGCTTCGCATCGGTCGACCCGCTCGAGAGTGGGCACCGTGGACCTGCGAATCGGGAGGCCTGTGAGATGGATCGTCCGGCTCGGTACACCCGGGCCGGATCTGGCGCGAGTATAGCAGTCGCGGATTCCACGCCCCTCACCGTCCCCTGAGCGGCCGACGAGGCGCACGCAACGGTACCGAAGTACCCCGCACCCCACCACAACGGCCATTGAACGCATCCAGTCGAGCGTCGAGCATCCGTTCGCTGACGCCCCTGGAGGAATGGATGCTTCGATTCGCGCGTACCCGACGTTCCGTCGCCCGCAGCGTGCTGGCGGTGGTCCTGCTGACGTCGGTAGCGACTCCCGCGGCCGCAGGGGACGACCTCATCGTCCAGCGCGGTGACACGTTGTGGGACATCGCGCTGGAGCATGGAACGACGGTCGACGCCCTGGTGACACTGAACGGGATTTCAGATCCGTCGCTCATCCGGATCGGGCAGCGCATCGTGCTCCATCCTCCGTCGGCCCCTTCGTCGCCGCCACCGGCCGCCCCCGCGCCCTCCGCGCCCGCCATCCACGTCGTCCAGCTGGACGAGACGTTGTGGGGCATCGCGGTCCAATACGGAACCACGGTGGCTGCGCTGGTCGAGGCGAATCAGATCTCCAACCCGTCGCTCATCCGGATCGGCCAGACGCTGGCCGTTCCGCAGCTGTCGCCTCTGCCGCCACCGCCGGCTGCTGAGCCGCCACCCCCGGCCCCCGCCCCCACGGCGGAGCACGTCGTCCAGGCAGGCGAGACGCTGTGGGCCATCTCACGCCTGCACGGCACCACGGTCGAGGCGATCGTGGATGCGAACCTGCTGGCCAACCCGTCCTTCATTCGCACCGGTCAGCGCCTGGTGATCCCCGGCGCACCGGCATCCGCTCCGGCTGCCGTCACGAACTCGAGCATGCCGCCCGACATGGCCGCCAAGGTCGCGCACCGGACCGAGGCGCGCGGGATCCTCCTCGAGGCAGCGAGTGAGTTCGGCGTCCCGGGCCCCTTCGTCCTGGCCGTGTCCTGGCACGAATCCGGCTGGCAGTCGGGGGTGGTATCGAGTGCGGGCGCGGTGGGGCTCATGCAGCTCATGCCCGACACGGCTGACTGGGTGGCGGACTCCCTGCTGCACGAGGTGGCCGCCATCGACGATCCGCGTTGGAACGCGCGCGCCGGCGTCCGTCTCCTTGCCTTCTATATGGACCGATACCAGGGCGACAGGGCGAAGACCCTGGCCGCATATTTTCAGGGCATGGCCTCGGTCGACCAGATCGGCGTCCTGGTGTCCACCGTTCCATACAGTGACAGCATCCTGACCTTGGAGCAGATCTTCAGCCGCTGAGGACAGGTCACCAGGCGTCGACAGCCGGCACGCGGGTCAGCCGCCACGTTCGAGGGCGCGGCCCGGGGACGACGGCCACCAGGTCGACGCGCAGACCGTCATGCGGGATAGCCTCGCCGCGCGCAAACGCCACCAGGGCGGCACTCACCCGTCGGAGATGCCGGGGACGCATCGACGCGACGGCGTCGCCGGCTCGACCGGTGCTCCGGAGCCTGACCTCAACCGCGACCAGACACCGATCCGGGTCGAGGGCAACGAGGTCGATCTCGCCCTCCGAGGAGCGATGGCGGGCCGCCAGGATCCGCCATTCCTGAGCCGTCAGCCAGTCGGCAACCGCTCGCTCCGCGGCACGCCCCAGCTCATGACGAGGATCGGGCATGGCTCAGTCGTCGCTGGGTTCGAACGCGGCCTCATCAACCAAGGGGAAGTCCGCGAACTCCAGGTCCAGCGGCAGCTGGACGCCGGCCAGCAGCATTCGGATGGGCGCGAACGAACGACGGTGCCACGCGCAGGGCCCTTCGCGGATGAGGGCCGCGTAATGCCGGCGCGTCCCGTAGCCCTTGTGACGAGCGAAGCCGTAGCCCGGGAAGTGGGCGTCCATCTCGTCGCAGATGCGGTCACGCGTGACCTTGGCCACGATGGACGCGGCGGCGATGGAGGCCGAGATCGCGTCTCCGTCAATGATCGCGCGCTGCGGGTACGCCACCTCGCGAATGGTCAGGGCATCGATGAGCAGGTGATCCGGTGTTCGGGGGAGATGGGCCAGCGCCTCGCGCATGGCCAGCCGCGTGGCCTCCAGGATGTTGATCCGGTCAATGACCTCGACCTCCACGCAGCCGACGCCAATCGCATCCGCGCGGGCAACGATCTCTTCGTACAGCGACTCGCGGCGTGAGCGGGCGAGGACCTTGCTGTCCCGCAGGCCCCGGATCCGGGGACGGGCCGGCAGCATGACGGCCGCCGCCACAACCGGCCCGGCCAGCGAGCCCCGGCCGACCTCGTCCAGGCCGGCGATGCTCCGAAAGCCCGCGCGTCGCAGCTCGTATTCGTGGCCCAGGTGGGCGTCGCGGGGTCGGTGGACGGGGCGCCGGCGAGCGGTGAGGGCGGAGGCCCTGGCGCTCATCAGGTCAGCGCGTGGGGCGGCGCTCGCGGAGGGTGGCAGCCTTGCCGATCCGGCCGCGGAGGAAATAGAGCTGGGCGCGACGGGCGATACCGTGGCGGACGACCTCGATCTTGTCGACGCGAGGAGCGTGGACCGGGAACGTGCGCTCCACACCCACGCCACTGCTGATGCGGCGCACGGTGATGGTCTGATTCAGGCCGCCGCCGCGCATGCGCATGACGGTTCCTTCGAAGACCTGGATCCGCTCGCGGGTACCCTCGACGACCTTGACCGATACGCGCACGGTGTCACCGGGCGCAATCTGCGGCACGTCGCGGAGCTGCTCACGTTCCAGCTCCTGGATGGGGTCCATGCTCGCGATCCTCGCTTACGACCGGCTTACCGCCGGATTGCCAGCTGGGGCTGACGCAACGACGCGACCGCCGGAGCGGCCGCGAACGAAGCAGGAGTATAGCAGCCGCCAATCCGCGCCAACAGGGCGGGGCTCAGTCATTCGGCCGCCGGGTCGCGGGATCGAAGGCGCTCGATCTCCTGTCGATCCGCATCGGTCAGGGGCGCCTGGTCGAGCAGGTCGGGACGGCGTTCGAAGGTGCGGCGCAGGGCCTCCTGGCGGCGCCAGGCATCGACCTGGCCATGGTGACCGGACAGGAGGATGGACGGCACGGGCATGCCCTCGAACTCCTCGGGGCGGGTGTACTGCGGATGCTCCAGCAGGCCGCCTGCGAACGAGTCGCCGGCAGAGGACGCGGGGTCGATGACTCCCGGCACGAGCCGGCTTACGGCGTCGATGACGACCATGGCTGGCAGCTCCCCGCCGGTCAACACGTAGTCGCCGATGCTCACCTCGCGGTCCACCAATGCCCGGACCCGCTCGTCGACCCCTTCATATCGGCCGCACACCAGCGCCAGCCGGGACTCGCGTGCGAGCTCACGAGCCAGCCCATCGGTCAGACGTTCGCCGGCGGGGTCGAGGAGGATCACCGGGACGCCCGCCGCGCGGAACGGTCCGATGGCCGCGGCAAGCGGCTCCGGCCGCAGGATCATCCCCGCTCCCCCGCCATACGGGGTGTCGTCAACGGTTCGGTGCCGACCGAGCCCGTGCTCGCGCAGGTCGTGCAGCTCCACCGCCACCACGCCCCTCTCGATGGCGCGCCCCAGGACACCGCTGGCCAGGACCGGGCGGAACAGCTCCGGGAACAAGGTGATCACGTCGATCTGCAGGCTGGGCGCTGGAGCCACGGATCAGACCTCCTCCAGCCAGGCGGACGGGTCGCGGATGGTCATGCGTCCGCCGTCCAGGTCGATGGCCAGCACGATTGATCGGAGCGCAGGGACCAGCAGCTCGGCGTCCGGCCCGATCACCCGGTACACCTCGTTGGCTCCTGCGCGGAAGACCTCCTCCAACCGGCCGAGGACCTGTCCCTGGGGGTCAACCACCTCGAGGCCCTCGAGCTCATGCCACCAGAAGGTTCCTGTCGGGAGCGGGGCAGGCGGTTCGGTCGCCGTGAGATGTCGGCCGATGAGGGCGGTCGCCGTTGCGTGGTCGGAGATTCCCTCGAGGCGCAGGACAGGACCGAGGCGCGAGGTTCCGACCTGCGTGATCCGCCGGGAAGCCTTCTCACCCTCGACCACGAGGGCAGCGCCCACGATCAGTCGGTCCGGCACGTCCGTCAGCGCCATGACCCGCAGATCTCCCTCCAGGCCGCGGACGCCCATCACGCGGGCGACCGCCAACGGCTCACTCGTGGGCGACGATGTCGAGCTCGACATGGCGGCCGTCCCGAGCGCCCATGACGCGCAGCAGGCTCCTGATCGCGTTGGCGATCCGGCCATCGCGGCCGATGACCCGACCCATGTCCCGCTCGTCCACGACCAGCGTCAGGGTGACTTCGCCCTCACCCTCCTCGACGTCGACCTCGACCGCGTCGGGATGATCGACCAGGGAGCGTGCGATGTACTCCAGGAATGCTTTCATGCCTCGGCCTGCTCAGTCTCTTCCGCGGGCTCTGCCGCTGGTTGCGCAGTCTCTGCCTCGGGTTGCGCAGTCTCTGCCTGGGGTTGCGCCGTCTCTGCCTCGGGTTGCGCCGTCTCTGCCTCGGGTTGCGCCGTGTCTGCCTCGGCCTCGACGGTCTCAACGTCGGCCTCAGCCTCGGTCTCCGTCGCAGGTTCTCCCGCGGCCTGCTCAGTCTCCGCCGCGGCCTCTGCCGTGCTCTCTGCCGTGGGCTCCGGGGTGGTTTCTGCGGTGACTTCAGCCGTCTCGGGGGGCGTCGTTTCCGCCGCCGTTTCAGCCGCCGTTTCAGCCGCGGACTCGCCGGCTGGCTCAGCCACGGCCTCAGCGGCGGGCTGCTTCGCTCGTGATGCGCGTCGCGGCTTCGCGGTCGCACCCTCCGCAAGGGCCGGAGCGGGCTTCCGCTTCAGCACGGCCCCGGCCACCGCGATCTTCATCAGCCGCTGGACGGCGGCCGAGGGCAGCGCACCCCGAGCCATCCAATTCGCGATCCGCTCGTCGTCCAGCTTGACCGTGACGGGATCAGTGAGCGGGTCGTAGAAGCCCAGGATCTCAAGCGCGCGCCCGTCACGCGAGCGCCGACTGTCGATCGCGATGACGCGATATGAGGGCCGCCTGGTGGCCCCCACGCGCGTCAGCCGGATGTGAACGGCCACGTGGTGGTTCCTTCTGTCTCTGAGGACGTTGCGTGACGCTGCGGCAGGATGCCATGAGGGGCTGACGAAGAGCCGAGCGCCGCGACAGGATAGCGCGTCTGACCCGAACCGGCGATCACCGACCAGGCAGCCGCGGCGCTTGTCCGGGTCGTGCCCCGGCACTTCCGAGCTGGCGAACGAGCTTCTGCATCTCCTCGAACTGCCGCAGGAGCCGATTCACGTGGGCCACGCTGGTTCCGCTCCCGGCCGCGATGCGGCGCCGACGGCCGGCCTTGATGAGGTGCGGCTCGCGGCGCTCGGTTGGCGTCATGGAGTCGATGATGGCCTCCACCCGCCGCAGCTCCCCGTCGTCCACGGCGGCCTGCGCCGCGCCGGCAAGTCCCGCCGCGCCGGGGACCATCTGGAGCAGCTGACCGATGGGTCCCATCCGCTTCACCTGTTGAAGCTGGCTCCGAAAGTCCTCCAGGGTGAACCGCGACTCAAGGATGCGTTGGGCCGTTCGCTCGGCCTCCTCGCGGTCGACCCCTTCCTGGGCCCGCTCGACAAGAGTGACGATGTCCCCCATGCCCAGGATGCGCTGCGCCAGGCGATCCGGGTGGAAGGCTTCGAGCGCATCCATGCCCTCCCCGGTCCCGACGTAGGCGATGGGCACGCCGGTCACGCTCCGGATGCTCAGGGCTGCACCGCCCCGGGCGTCCCCATCCATCTTGGTCAGGATCAGGCCGGTGAGGGGCAGGCTGGCGTGAAAGGTCTCGGCCACGCGCACCGCCTCCTGCCCCGTCATGGCATCCACCACCAGCAGCGACTCGGTCGGCTGGAGGGCGCTGACGAGGCCTTCCAGCTCGGCCATCATCGGCTGGTCTACGTGCTGGCGCCCGGCGGTGTCCACGATGACCACGTCCGCTCCGCCGCCGCGGGCGGCGACCAGGCCCGCCTCTGCGATCGCCGCTGGAGGTGTCCCGGTCGGGCCGGTCACGACCTCGACCCCCACCTGCTCCCCCAGCTGGACGAGCTGTTCCACGGCGGCTGGCCGGTAGACGTCGGCCGCGACCAGCAAGGGCCGATGGCCGTCGCGTCGCAGGCGGACCGCGAGCTTGGCGGCCGATGTCGTCTTGCCCGATCCCTGCAGACCGATGAGCAGCACCACAGCCGGGTCAGGTGGTCCGATTCGAAGGACGTGTCGCTCCCCGCCCAGGATCCCCACCAGCTCCTCATGCACGAGCTTGACGACCTGGTGGCCGGGCCGGACGCCGTCGAGGATAGCCGTGCCGATGGCGCGCTCCCGAACGCGGGCGACGAAGGTTTTCACGACCCGGAAGTGCACGTCGGCTTCCAGCAGCGCCAGGCGGACCTCGCGCAGGGCCGCGTCCAGGTCCGCCTCGGTCAGCCTCGCCTGACCACGCAGGCGTGCGGCGATGGCCTGGAGGCGAGCCGACAAGGTTTCCAGCATCAGATGCTCCGGGTCACGGTCAGGCTGCCAGCAGCCAGTCGAGATAGGCGTCCGGGTCGAACGGCGCGAGATCGCTGAGGTCTTCGCCGAAGGCGGTGAAGACGATGGGGATCCCAAACTGATCGACGACGGCCAACGCCACCCCACCCTTGGCCGTGCCGTCCAGCTTGGCAAGCACGATCCCGGTCACCCCGGCCTGGGCCAGGAAGGTCTCCGCCTGGGAAAGCCCGTTCTGCCCCGTCGTGGCATCCAGCACGAGGAGGACGTGACGTGGCTGGTCAGGTCGTTGACGGGTGATCACGCGCCGCACCTTGGCCAGTTCGGCCATGAGGTCACGGGCGGTCTGCAGCCGCCCGGCCGTATCGACGATGACGACGTCTGTCCCGCGGGCCACGCCTGCCGCCACCGCGTCGAACGCCACCGCCGCCGGGTCGGCCCCCGCGCGCTGCGCAACGACCCCGATGCCCAGGCGGTCGCCCCACAGCCGCAGCTGCTCTACGGCGCCCGGGCGATAGGTGTCAGCCGCGGCCAGGAGCACGCTCCGACCCTCCTTCTGGAAGCGGGCAGCCAGCTTGGCCGCAGTCGTGGTCTTGCCACTCCCGTTGACGCCCACCACCAGTATGACCGCCGGCGGTGGGCCAACCTCGAACGGTTGGTTCGGCACGCGCCGCAGTCGCTCCCCGAGCTCGGCCGCGATCGCGGCATTGGCCGACACATCGCCGCGAGCGGTCCGCTCCCGCGCCCCGACGACGATCTCGGCCGCCAGGCGCGGACCGAGGTCGGCCGCGACGAGCGACTCCTCCGCCTCTGCCCACGCCGCCTCATCCGCGGCGCGATCGGCTCCCAGGGCCGCCCGCAACCGCGCGCCGAGGCCCGAGCCGACTCGCGACATCGCCGTCATCGGTTCACGCGCTGCGACGGTCAGGCGCTGACTTCAACCGGCAGATCGGCCAACCGAAGCGATAGGACCCGGCTGACGGCCGCATCGGTCATGGTCACCCCGTAGATCGTGTCCGCGGTCTCGATGGTGGCCCGGTTATGGGTGATGACCACGAAGTCGATCGTCTGGGCCAGCCGCCGCAGGGCATCGGCGAAGCGGGTGATGTTGGCCTCATCCAGGGCCGCGTCGACCTCGTCCAGGATGCAGAACGGCACCGGGTTCACGCTCAGCATGGCGAACAGCAGAGCGACGCCGGCCAGGGCGCGTTCCCCTCCGGAGAGCATGGCCAGCCGCTGGAGTCGCTTGCCCGGGGGCCGCACCGCGATCTCGATCCCGCCCGGGGCTTCGCTTTCCGCGTCCTCGGTCAGCTCGAGGGTGGCACTCCCGCCGGCGAACAGCAGCTGACAGTATTCGTCGAACCGCTGCCCGATGGCGGCGAAGGCCGCCTGGAACTGCTGGCCGATCTCCAGGTCCAGGCGAGCAATGAGGGCCTCGGTGGATTCGGCAGCTCCCCGCAGGTCCGTCTCCTGGGCGCTCAGCTCCTCCAGCCGGGTCGACAGCTCCCGATGCTCCTGGATCGCAAACGGGTTGACCGATCCGATCTGCTGCAGGGTGCGCCGGGTCTTGCGCATCTCATCGGCCAGCTCGTCATCGGCCAGGTTCTCTGGGGTGGGTCGATCGTCCTCGCCCGCGGCCTCCGCGCCTGCAGGCTCGGGCAGTCCTTCGAGCGAGAGCTCGCGCTCGCGATCCAGCCCGGCCAGCGCTTCGTCCAGCCGCGAAACCTCGGCCACGACCTCCTGCCGAGTGCCTTCGAGCTCCGCTAGGCGGCCACTTCCCCCGCCGCGTTGCCGCTCGGCGTCCAGAAGCGTCTCCCGCTCCGTGGCCCTGGCTTCTTCGGCGCGCGACCGCGCGTCCGCCGCCGACTCCTCCGCCGCCCGAGCGGCCGTCAGCGTGCTTGTCGCCTCCGCCAACCCGGTCGCCAGGCCCTCCCGCTCCGCGGTGAGGCGGGCGAGCCGCTGTTCCAGCTGATCGACCCGCTCGGCATGACGTGCGTCCGTGGTGCGGCGGTCCACCGTCTCTGAATCCTGGGCATCCGCGGCCAGCACGGCGCGATGCCACGCGTCCCGAGCCGCGTCTCGTTCCGCGGTCGCCGTGTCGCGCCGGGCACGCGCCTCGAGCGCCGCCGCCTCAAGTCCGGCAAGTTCCCGTTCGAGGTCGGTAGGGAGCACGGGAATGGCCAGCGTCGCGGGGAGGGCTGCCAGCTCCGCGACCAACGCGTCCCGCTCGTCGTTCACGCGCGCGAGTCTGCCATCCGCCGTGGCCGCTTCCTCGTCCGCCCGCCGCCGGCCGATGCGCGCGGCGTCGACTGCCGCCAGTGCGGCATCGGCGGCGGAACTGGAGCGCTGGAGCGCGGCGTTGGCCGTCGCCTGCCGTTCGCGGGCGGCGCCGAGGTCGGCCTCCAGGCGCGCCGCGTGGCTGGCCAGTTCGGCGCGCCGGGCGGCGCGGCCGGGCGGAGCTCGGAGCTCACCGGCTCTGCCGCGAACCGTAACCACTCCACGCGCGTCAGCCAGATCGCCGGAAAGCGTGACCGCCGCCCATCCGTCGGGGAGGCGCGGCCATCCCTCCAACAGGGCCTCGATGCCGGGCGCGACCACGGTCCGATGCAGGACGTCCGGCGCGACGCGCTCCCCCAGCACCTCGGCCAGGGTCTGGGTCGCGCCCACTGCCCCCAGGGCCGCCTCGCGCCCCGGCGGCATGCCGTTGGCCGGGCGCACGAGATGCGCATCGCCCGAGGTGTCGGCCACCGCCGCGTCGGCTCCCGGCCGCCATAGGAAGGCGCGCTCGACGTCACCCAGGACGGCGGCCACCGCCAGCGCCACGCCGGGCGGAACCGGTCGGAGCCCATCACGCAGGGTCGTCCAGCCGTCCGCCCGGAGGCGCTCGACCAGGTCGTTGGTGGCGTCGTCCCCGGCCGCTTCCAGCTCGGCCAGGTCTGATTTGATGCGGGCTGCCCGCTCCTCGAGCTCGGCCAGCGCCACGCCGGCACGGGTCGCCTCCGCGGCGGCCGTCTCGCGTTGCTCGGCGGCCAGCGTCATCCGAGCCTCGGCCCCTTCCAGCTCCACGGCGGCCACGCGGAGTACGTCGGCCAGCCCGGCGACGGTCGCGCTGGCCGCCGTGAAGGCCGTTTCAGCCGCCGTCCGCTCCCGCTCGAGGCGCTCGCGGCGCGCGGCGGTGACCGCAGCGCGCTCGGCGGCATGCCCCGTTTCCGCCAGCCGGTCGGCCTCGCGTCCAAGCAACGTGGCGAGGGCCTCCTCGGCCGCGAGGAGCTCCCTGTCAGCCTCCCGGGCCCGCTCCGCGGCCTCGTGCCATAACTGCTGTGCGGCAGACGCGCTGTCGCGAAGGGGGTCAGTCCGTCCAGCGCTCGACGGTTCTCCGGCGATCGGTTCCTCGGCGGTCAGCTCGGTCAGCTCGCGCCCGGCCCGATCGGCCTCCGCTGCCAGGTCCAGGTCGCGCTCGACCAGGGAGTCATGCCGCCCCTCGGCCCGGATCACCGCCTCGCGGGCCGTCTCCCAGTCGGATGACGCCTGGCCGCTCGCGCGTTCACCGGCCCAATAGCGCTCCTCGGCTTGCTCGACCGCCTGGCGGCCGGTGGCCTGAGCCGCCCGCTCGGCTTCGATATCCGCCGTCACGGCCGCCGCGCGACGACGCGCTTCGCCCAGGCTCGATTGCAGCACCTGGCCCCGGCGGGCATGGTGCTCGAGGACGAGTGCCCGCGCCCGGCTTCCGAGGCGGTCGTGTGCCTCCTGGTGCTCGGCTTGGAGGGCCAGCCGCCGAACCTGGGGCCGCAGCTCGCGGACCAGGTCCGAGACCCGGGTCAGGTTGTCGCGGGCCTGGGCCAGCCGCGAAAGCGCCTCGTTGCGCCGGACCTGGAGTGACTTCACGCCGGCCGCTTCTTCGAACAGCTGGCGCCGTTCGTCCGGGCGCAGGGACAGCGCCGCATCGACCGTCCCCTGCCCCACCACGACCAGCTCGTTGGCCCCCAGTCGCCCGGCGGCGAGCAGCTCGACCACGTCGCGCAGCCGTGCGCGGGACCCGTTGATCAGGTACTCGGGATCTCCGGACCGGTACGCCCGGCGCGTGATGGTCACCGACTCGAACTCGATCGGCAGCCAGCCGTCGTGGTTGTCGAGGGTGAGGGCAACCTCGGCCATGCCGATCGGCCGACGTGCCTCGGAACCGGCAAAGATCACGTCATCCGCGCGCCGGGTGCGGAGTGACCGGTTCGACTGCTCGCCCAGCACCCAGCGGATCGCGTCGGCCATGTTGCTCTTGCCGCTGCCGTTGGGCCCGATGACCGCGGTGACCCCGGGCTCGAAGGTGAACCGAGTTGGCTCGGCGAAGCTCTTGAAGCCGTGGAGACGGAGCTCCTGCAACCGACTCATGGCGTCCCCGCGGCCAGGTGGTCGAGGGCGGCCTGTGCGGCCTGCTCCTCGGCCCGTTGCCGGCTGCTGCCGTTCCCGGTTCCCAGGGACTCGGTGCCGACCACGACCTCCACGGTGAACTCCTGGGCGTGCGCTGGTCCCAGCGATCGGACCAGCCGGTATGAGGGACGCGTGCCGTGCTGTCGCTGGCTCCACTCCTGCAGCCGGCTCTTGGCCGATTTCGGGGTGTCGGCATCCGAGGGTGCCAGAAGCGACGCGAGAAGCGGTGCGAAGGCGGCCTCGGTCGCCTCCAGGCCCTCGCTGAGATAGATGGCCCCGACCAGGGCCTCGAACGCACCCGCCAGCAGGGACGGGCGTCGCGCGCCGCCCGCCTCGACCTCGCCGCGGCCCAGGAGGAGGTGCTGGTCGAGGTACAGGTCCCGGGCCATGCCGGCCAGCGCGGCCCGGTTGACCATGGCGGCGCGGTGGGCGGTCAGGCGCCCCTCATCGGCCCCCGGAAAGCGCGCATACAGCAGGCGGCTGGCGATGAGGCCCAGCACGGCATCCCCCAGGAACTCGAGGCGCTCGTTGTTGCCGGCCACCAGGCCCGGGTTCTCGTTGGCGAACGAGGCATGCGTGAATGCCTGGCGGATGGCGTCCGGGTCATGAAGGGCGATGCCGAGTTGCTCACCCAGTTCGTGGATGGTGGGTGAGGTCACGGGGAGAACCTACTGCTGGCGTTCCTCGATGTACTCGACGGCATCGGAGACCTTCTGGATCTTCTCGGCATCCTCGTCCGAGATCTCCATGCCGAACTCTTCCTCGAGGCTCATGATGAGCTCGACCAGGTCAAGCGAGTCGGCGTTCAGGTCCTCGACAAATGCCGCCTCCGGCGTCACATCGGTTTCTTCAACGCCGAGCTGCTCAACGATGATCTTCTTGAGCCGGTCGAACGTGGTGCCGTCGGTCACCCTTCGTCTCCCTCAGGTGTTGATCTTACCGCGCTTCGGAGGACGCCTCCGACGAGTCGGGCGGCCGAGTCCCCGGCGTAGGTTTGAGCGAGAGACACGGCGTCCCGGATCGTCCCAGCGCTCGGAATCGCGGCGGAGTATAGCACCTCAAACAGGGCACTCCGGAGGATGGATCGTTCGACTCGGCCGAGCTCCGAGATGGGGATTCGCGGGGCCCGGGCGGCGATCTCGGCGTCCAGCGCGGCCTGGTGCCGGACGACCCCCGACACGATCGCGCGAGCGTGCTCAACCAGGGCAGGCTCGGTCCCCCAGTCGGCCGCCAGGCGCTCGACCGCAGGCCCCGCCTGCTGGCGCGGGAACTCGGCCTCGAAGAGCGCCAGCAGGGCCAGGCGGCGGGCCCGCAGCGACGCCCGCTCGCGGCGTGCCACCCTAGGGTGCAGGTTCCACGGGTACGGCGGTCTTCTCCTCGGCCGCAACCCCGAGCGGCGCCTCGCCGAACAGCCCCGGGTGGCGGCGGCTCCAGTCCGCGATGACGGCCGGCATGTCCACCGCTGCCGCCTCGGAGCCGACGCGGATCGCGTTCTCGACCATCCGCGCCTTGGCTCGCCCATGGGTCACGATGCTCACCCCTCGCACGCCGAGCAGGGGTGAGCCTCCGAATTGCTCGTAGTCGAACCGATGCCGGAGCCGATCGATCCCGGGCCGCAGGGCCAGGACGGCCAGCGGCGCCACGAGGCCCCGCAGGAGGTCCTCGCGGATGGAGCGAAAGATGTACGAGGTCAGTCCCTCGGTGAGCTTGACCATGACATTGCCGACGAACCCGTCACACACCACGACGTCGGCCACGTGACCCGCCAGGTCGTGGGGCTCGACGTTGCCAACGAAGTGCAGGTCGGACGCCCGCAGGCGGACGTAGGCCTCGCGCGTCAGGGCATCCCCCTTCTCGGGCTCCTCCCCGATGTTCAGCAACGCGACCCGTGGCGACGCCACGTGGAGGACACGCTCCGCGTAGAGCGACCCCATGGCCGCGAACTGGACCAGGTTGTGCGGCTCGCAGTCCACGTTGGCCCCGACGTCGAGGAGCACCAGCGGGCCGGACGGGGTCAGGAAGTAGGCGGGCAGGGCCGGCCGGTCGATCCCTTCCAGGCGTCCCAGGCGGAAGATGGCGGCGGCCATGGTCGCGCCGGTGGAACCTGCGCTGACGACCGCATCGGCCTCGCCGTCCCGGACCAGGTCGGTGGCCACCCGGATCGAGGACCGACGGCGGCGGATGGCGGCAGCCGGTGACTCCCCCATCCCGACCACCTCGGGCGCGTCGACGAAGGAGACGCTGGCTGGCTGGCCGCGCCCGAACTCCGCCACTTCGCGCTCGATGCGCGGCACGTCGCCGACGAGGATCACCTCATCGGCATGCGTCGCGGCGTAGTTGATCGCTCCCCGAACCACCTCGCGCGGGGCGAGGTCGCCGCCCATCGCGTCGACCGCGATGCGCATCCGGCGGCGGCTAGCGGCTGCTCTCGGTCGGAGTGGGCGCCGGCGGGGGCACCACCTCGCGGCCGTTGTGCCAGCCGCAGGTCGGACACACGGTGTGGGCGCGCTTCAGCTCGTGACAGTGGTCGCACTCGACCAGCGTTGGGGCGCGCAGCGCCAGATGGGCGCGCCGTTCACCCTTACGCGACTTCGAGACCTTACGTTTGGGGACGCCCACGCGGCACTCCTGTTGGACCTAGGTTGAGGACGCCGCAGTATAGACGCGGCCTGCTCCGGTCACCACCGCCTCACTCGGAGGGTGGCTTCCAGTCGGCAAGGGGCGCCAGCCGCGGATCGATGGAGGCTTCCGCATGCTCGTGCGCCCCATCCTCGAGTCGCCGTCCGCACACCAGGCACAGACCGCGGCAGTCTGACCGGCACAGCGGATGCATGGGCTCCGCCAGCAGCAGCTCATCGGTCAGGACCTGGGCCAGGTCGAGCTCGTGGTGGGAGTCGATGCGCGCCACTTCGGCGTCAGCCGGCCCGATGACCAGGCCCGCCCCGGTGGTGGGATCGACGCTGGGCAGGAATTCCTCGCGAATCACCACCTCGACCGGTTCGTCGAATTCGTCGAGACACCGGATGCACGTCCGACGGGCCAGCGTCCGAACCCGCCCATCGACCACGATACCCCGATTCGTGCGCAGCAGCCGCAGGCTGCCCAATAACCGCCGTCCGCCAGGCGCGGTGGGATCGGTCCAATCCAACGGGCCAAGCTCGACGGTCCGCCCTGCTCCAGCGGGCTCGCGCAGCAGACCCGCCACGCTGAGGCGGGTCACCCCGATATCGGCGTGCCGACTGCGCGTTCCGGTTCGGGCTGGATGGGCACGGCGTCGAGCGTGCCCGATCCCCGCCGCTGGTCGAGCATCTCGATCCCGTGCTTGATGCTGGTCAGCGCCTTGGTGACCTCCCCCTCGAGGCGGATCAGGACGCCGGTCGCGTATTCGTCGGCCCCGTGTCTGACGTCGCCGGCTTCGCGGTTGGCCTGTTCGAGGATCTCGCCGGCGCGCTGCTGGGCCAGCCGGACCAGCTCGCGCTCCTCCAGCATCTGAGCGGCCTGCTCTTGGGCACGCGCGATGATCGCGTCCCCTTCCTCGCGGGCGTGCTCGACGATCCGGCCTGCCTCCCCAGTGATGCGCTGGGCCTGCCGGACCTCCTCGGGCATGGCGACCCGAATCTGGTCCACCAGCTCGAGCACGGCTCCCTGGTCGACGACCACGTTGTTGGTGAGTGGGACCCTCGTCCCGGTGGCGACGAGCGCTTCCAGTCGCTCGACGAGGAACAGGATGTCCGTGACGATGACCTCCGTCGGCGGTTGTCGGCGATTCTACACCGGGCCGCGGATGTCGTACATCGTCATACCGACCGCTGGCGACGCAGCGCCGCATCCACGCCGGGTGGGACCATGGGCGAGACGTCGCCCCCGAACGCCGCCACTTCCTTGGCCAGGCTGGATGACACGTAGCCGAACTCCAGCCCCGTCATCAGGAACACGGTGTCGATGCCGGGCGCCAGGCGCCGGTTGGTGTGGGCCATCTGGAGCTCGGCCTCGAAGTCGCTGATCGCGCGCAGGCCGCGAATCACGAAGGCCGCCTGGTGGCGCTTGGCGAACTCCACGGTCAGCCCGTCGAAGGCTTCGACCACGACCGATGGGCCTAGGTCGGCGACCTCGGCCACGATCAGGGCGACCCGTTCCTCCACCGAGAACAGGGGGGTCTTGCGCGGGTTGCCCAGGACGCCGATGACGAGCCGGTCGAACACCGCCGCCGCGCGCCGAATGACATCCAGGTGGGCATTCGTGATCGGGTCAAACGAACCGGGGAAGACGGCGACGCGGGTCATCACTCCTCCTCCAGGAAGGTCAGGGCCGTTTCACCGAAGCGCCGGTTGCGGGTCGGGGACAGCCGCAGTCCGGACGGCATCGGCGTGCGCCAGAAATGCTTGACTACCACCAATCCCCCGGGCGCCAAGTGCGGGATGAGCCGCTCGAGCGGCAGGTCGAGTGTACGCTCCGCGTAGGGCGGATCGAGGATCACGACCTCCCATGCCGGGTCGGTGGCCGTGGACAGGAACGCGAGCACGTCCGCGGCGTGGACGTCGGCTCGGTCGCCGAGCTTCGTTCGCTTCAGGTTTTCCCGGATCGCGGCCACGGCGGCCCGGCCACGTTCCACGAACGTCGCGCTGGCGGCTCCCCGGGACAGCGCCTCGATCCCGACCGCTCCGCTCCCCGCGTACAGGTCCAGGACGCGCGCATCCAGGATCCGGGCGCCGATGCTCCCGAACAGCGCTTCCTTGACCCGATCGCTGATCGGACGGGTGAGCCGGTCCTTGGGGGCGACCAGGAGCTGGCCCCGGGCCGAGCCGGCAATCACTCGCATCCCCGCGGCCTCAGGCCGCGTCGCCGGAGGGGTCCGGCGGGGCGAAGGCGCGTTGCTCGCGGACCAGCTCGGGCCGCCCCGTCAACGTGGGATCGGAGCCGACCAGCGAGCGGGCCAGGGTCCGTGCGCGGCCCGCCAGCTCGAGGTGGCGGGGATCGAAGAGGGACGCCACGCGCAGGGGTGGGAGCCCGGACTGGCGCGTGCCCAGTACGTTGCCCGCGCCCCGCAGCTCGAGGTCAGCTTCGGCGATCGCGAAGCCGTCGCTCGACCCGCGGACCACCTCGAGCCGTTGCCGCGCCACGTCATCGACGGCATCCGACACGAGGATGCAGAAGGACCGATGCGGGCCGCGCCCGACGCGGCCGCGCAGCTGGTGCAACTGGGCCAGCCCGAAGCGATCTGCGTCCTCGATCACGATGACCGCGGCGTTGGGGATATCGATGCCGACCTCGATCACGGTCGTGGCCACCAGCACGTCGGTCACCCCGCCCGCGAATCGCTGCATGGCCGCTTCCCGCGCGGTCGCCGGCTGCTGACCGTGGACGAGGTCGATCCGGAGGTCCGGCAGCGCGGCCCGAATCCGTTCCGCTTCAGCCTCGGCGGACGCCGCGGTCAGCGCGTCACTCTCCGCGATGAGCGGCACCACGACGAACGTCTGCCGGCCGGCGCGCGCTTCCTCGGCGATGAATGACTCGATTTTCGGCAACGCAGACCGGTCGCGCAGCTCGGTCCGGATCGGCTGCCGGCCGGGCGGTGAGTGGCGGAGGGTGCTGATGGCCAGGTCGCCGTAGACCGTGAGCGCCAGCGTGCGCGGGATCGGCGTCGCCGTCAGCGCCAGCATGTGCGGCTCGAGGTCCGCGGCCTTGGCCTGCAGGGCGGCCCGCTGGGCGACCCCAAACCGGTGCTGCTCGTCCACGACCGCCAGCCCCAGGCGCTGGAACGTGACGCCCGCGCTGATGACGGCGTGCGTCCCCACCACGACGTCAGCCTCGCCTCGGCCCAGGCGGCGGTGGATCCTGCGCTTGTCGGCGGCCGGCAGGGAGCCTGACAGGAACTCGGCGCGCACCCCGAGGGCCTCGAGCAGGGGGGCCAGCCCGTCGTGATGCTGTCGGGCGAGGATCTCGGTGGGGGCCATCAGCGCCCCCTGCCAACCACCCCGGCACACGACGGCGAGGGCGACCGCCGCGACGGCCGTCTTGCCGGAGCCGACGTCGCCCTGCAGGAGACGCCGCATGGGCTCGTCGCCGGCGAGGTCGGCCGTGACCTCGGCCACCGAGCGGGACTGGTCGGCGGTGAGCCGAAACGGAAGCGCGTCGAGGATCTCGGCCAGCGTCTCGACCGACACCGTGATGGGCGGCGCGCGCCGATGCGACCGGGCGGCCGCCGCCTGGGCCAGGGTCAGCTGGAGGCCCAGGAGCTCGTCAAACGCCAGGCGGTCGAGCGCCGGCTGGAGGTCCGCCATGTCGTCGGGGAAATGCGCCGTCCGGATGGCGAGCGCCAGATCGACCAGGCCGACCCGCTCCCCCGGCCGCAGCGGGTCGACCACCGCCGGCAGGCACCGATCGAGGACACGGGCCAGCAGCTCGCGGACCCGGCGCAGGGTGACCCCACCCACCAGCCGATACACGGGCACCACCCGGGCGGTGTGAACCGACTCGCGGGTGGCCGGCGAGAACTCGGGATTTGCGAACTGCATCCGCCACCCCTGGGCGGCGACCTTGCCGCTGACCACGATCTCGTCGCCGGCCCGCAGTCGGCGCTCGATGAAGCGCCGGCCGAACCAGATGGCCTCGGCGCTGCCCGAGGCGTCGGAGAGCTGGGCAATGGTCCGCGGCGGGCGCCGACCGAATCCGGGCTCGGAGCGGATGTCCTCGACGCGCACGCGTGCCGACTGCTTGTGTCCGGGGTTGAGGTCGGCCAGGCGACGCAGGTCGCTGAAGTCGTCGTAGCGGAACGGGAGGTACAGCAGGGCCTGGCGGGGGGTGTGAATCCCGAGCCGGATGAGCGTGGCCAGGCCGCCGGCCAGCTCCGGCAGGACCTCGCGGATCGGTTGGTCGAGACGCTCCGAAGTGACGGCCCGCGGCGGGATCCCGGTTCGGCGAGCGGCGGTCGCCGAACGCCGCGGACCCGATTGCATGGCTCGATCGTAGCGTGCTAGCATCGGTCCAGTCCGGCTGCCCGTCGGTGTGGGCGCCGGCTTCTTGGTGAGTGGAGGCCGAATGGCCCGCGTCTGCGACATCTGTGGCAAGCGACCCATCACCGGCTGGAACGCGCAGTCGGTGGGAATGAACCGCAAGCGCGCGGGGCGTCGCTGGTTGCCGAACCTTCAGAACCTGACCGTGGTCCGCAACGGCCAGCCGGTCAGCGTGCGCGCCTGCTCCCGCTGCCGGCGCACCTCCACCAAGGCCTAGCTGCCGAGGTCCCGAGCCGAGTCGATCAACAGGGTGAACGGTCCATCGTTCACCAGCTCGACCTCCATCGCCGCCCCGAAGCGGCCGGTCGCCACTTCCGCACCCGCCTCCCGTAAGCGCGCCACGAACCGCTCGACCAGCGGCTCCGCGACGGCAGGCGGCGCTGCGGCGGTGAATCCCGGGCGGCGACCGCTGCGCACGTCGGCCAGCAGGGTGAACTGGCTGACGACCAGCAGCGTGCCGTGGACATCGGCCAGGGAGAGGTTGGTCCGACCGGCGGGATCCTCGAAGTAACGCAGCCCGATCAGCTTGGCCGCCATCCGATCCACCACCTCGGGACTGTCATCGGTGCTCACCCCGACCAGGACCACGGCCCCGTGTTCGATCCGCCCTGCCTCTACGCCAGCCGCCCGCACGCTGGCGCCTGACACGCGCTGAACGACCAGCCGCATCGACCTACGGCGAGCCCGACGGGGAGCTGCCGGGCGGCTCCGGGACATCGGCCGCCGTCACGAGGGAATAGTCCTCGCCCTCGATCGGTCCGCCCAGCGCGTCCTCGGTGAACTCCGCCGCGGCATTCCAGATCATCCAGCCCGCGGCCCCGTTGTCGGCCAGCGCCTGCATCTCGGCCCGGACGTCGGCGGCGGTGTAGGCCCGGAACGACCCGTACCCGAAGTCCTGGATCCAGGGCCGAATCCGGAGCGGGAGGCCGACGGCCTGCTGGTTCATGATCTCCAGGGTGCCATCGATCATCTCGTACGGGTGCTCGTTGGGTTCGGCAATGTCGAATACGCCCGCGTAGTAGTGGCTCGGATAGACCATGGGGCTGAAGTAGTCGACGTAGGGCATGATCACCTCCGGTCGCTGCCCGATCCCCTGGTCGTCGGTGGCGATGAAGCTGATCGGGAAGACGTCGGCGGCCAGGAAGGTGCGGCGCCAGGCGAGCTCATCGGAGATGACCCGCATCACGCGCTGGATGGTCGGAAGCCGGAAGGACTGGGTGTGCGGCAGGTTGGTCTGGGCCAGCTCGTACGGCCCGTCGCTGTAGAACCGGATGTAGTCCAGCTGCACCTCGTCGAAGCCGCGCTCGGCCAGGTCCGCCGCGATGGCCGCCACGTACTCGGCCACACCCGGGTTCCCGGGGTCGAGCCACACGCCTCCGCCCCAGTCGGTCCACGGCTCGCCCGTTTGCACGTTGCGGACCGCCAGCTCGGGCCGCGCCACTCCGAGCGTGTTGTCCTTCATGACCACGACCCGGGCGATGGTGTAGATCCCCCGCTCCTTCAGGGCGGGCAGAAGCTCCTCGAGCGTGAACACCGGTGAGGTCATGATCGCTCCGCTATCCTGGGCCTCGGCCAGGTCGGTTGCGTAGTAGAGCCACCCGCCAGTCTCCTTGACGTCGATGACCATGGCGTTGGCCTCCGTCCGATCGATGAGGTCCAACATGGCGTCCAGCCGGCCCGCGCCCTCGAACACGGCCGACGGCGCATACAGGGCGCGTGCCCGGAACGTGGGCAACGTCATGTCCTTCTCCATCTCGTCGTCGGCGGCAATGACGCCCAGCCGATAGCCGGGCGCCTTGTAGATGAGCGTCCCGGTCTCGGGCACGCCGGACAGGGCGTAGCTCCCGTCCTCGCCCGTTCGAACCCCGGCCGCCTGACCCTCGACGAACACCCGGGCGCCGACGATCGGCGTGCCGGTCTCGTCACGGACGGTGCCTCGCACCGTGTTGTTGCGCAGGCCGATCGAGACGTCCCCGTCGGGCGGGACGGTCCCCGATCCGGGGTCGAATCCATCGGCCTCCGCGATCACCTCGCTGCCCGCCAGGGCGCTGACAGTGGCGGTCCCCTCGGATCCGGTGGTCGCCTCACTCTCGCCCACCGCCACCCGCGCCCCCGGCACCGGCGTTCCGGTGACGGCGTCCTCCACCCTCACCGTGAGCGGGCGTGGGGTCGGCTGAGGGGTGGGCAGGATCGGGATCGCGCCACTGCAGGCCGCCACCACGGCCAGGCACAGCACGGCCATCGCCGCGCGGCCAGGTGCGCGGCCGCGAGTACCGCGGTTCACGCGGGCATCCGGGCCAAGGCGCGGAAGCGTTCGACGACCGGCGCCAGGTCTCCGCGCTCCTCGTACAGGGCCGACCCGACCACCAGCACGTCTCCACCGGCTCGATACGCGGCCTCGATCGTTTCCAGGTTGACCCCTCCATCCACCGCGATCGGCAGGTCCAGGCCCCGACGGGTGGCCTCGGCGGCCAACGATTCCAGCTTGGGCAGGACATCGGTCAGGAACGGCTGGCGGCCAAAGCCTGGGTGCACCGTCATGACCAGCAGCAGGTCGATGCGCTCGAGATAGGGATGGACCGCCTCGGCCGGCGTCTCGGGGTTCAGCGCCAACCCGGCCTGGCGGCCGGCTCGCTGAATGACCTCGATCACCGCGTCGGGGTCGTCGGCGGCCTCGACATGGAAGACGATGACGTCACTGCCGGCGCCCACGAAATCGGCGGCGTAGCGCAGCGGATCCTCGATCATGAGGTGGGCGTGGAACGGGATCGCCGTGTGGGACCTGAGCGCGGCCACGACCGGCGCCCCGAACGAGATGTTTCCCACGAAATGCCCATCCATGACGTCCAGGTGGATGGAATCCACGCCCCCGGCGGCCGCCCGAGCGACTTCCTCCCCCAGACGAGCGAAGTCGGCGTTCAGGACGCTCGCCGACAGGTGCGGCGCTCGGCGGGTCATGACGTGGGGACCGTCACGCGAGCACGAGCTCCCTCTCGGGCTGCGGCCGCAGCGAGCGCCGGGCGAGCTGGGCGTGGAGCTGCCCACAGGCGGCTTCGATCGAGCGGCCGCGAGTGTCGCGCACGGTGGTCGCCACCCCGGCGTCCCGCAGGATGGCGGCAAAGCGGTCGATCCCGGTCCGGGGCGTGCCGAGCCACGGCGCGGCCGGGGTCGGGTTGAGCGGCATGAGGTTCACGTGGCACAGCCACCCGCGAGCCAGTTCGGCCAGGTGACGCGCCTCGTCCGGCGCGTCGTTGACCCCGTCGATCATGACGTACTCCAGGCTCACCCGGCGGTGGGTCCGGCTCGCGAAGCGGCGCCCCGCGTCGAGGACCGCGGCGATCGGCCACTTGCGGTTGATGGGCACCAGCTCGTCGCGGAGCGCGTCGTGCGCGGCGTGCAGGCTGATGGCCAGGTTGACCTGGGGCAGCTCATCGGTCATGCGGTTAATGCCGGGGACAACGCCCGAGGTGCTCACGGTCAGGTGACGAGCGCCGATCGCCAGGCGCGTGGGATCGTTCAGGTGCCGGACCGCGTCGAACACCGCCTCGACGTTGAGCAGGGGCTCCCCCATCCCCATGAACACCACGTTGAGGTGGCGATCGGGGTCGATCGTGCGGGCCCGCGCCCGGCGCCACCACAGGACCTGGTCCACGATCTCGGCCGCGGAGAGATGGCGCCCGAAGCCACCCTGCCCGGTGGCGCAGAACGGGCAGCCCACCGCGCAGCCGGCCTGGCTGGAGATGCAGATCGTGGTCCGGGGCGCCGATCCAGCACGCCCCGGGTAGCGCATCAGGACCGACTCGATGCGTTGTCCGTCGGCGAGCTCATGGACGGCCTTCTCGGTCAAGGCCCCTTCGGTGCCGACCACCTGCGTGGCCCCGATGCTCGAGAAGCGGAATGCCCCGGCTAGGGCCGCCCGCAGACGGCGCGGCATATCGGTCAGGTCGTCGAAGCCCTGGGCGCGGCCGGCGGCCACGCCGGATGCGACCTGGCGCGCACGGTAGGCGGGCTCGCCCCGGGCAGCGAACCAGGCAACCAGCTGATCTGTCGCGACCTCGCTGATGGCCGGCAGCGGCTCAGCGGGGTGAGGATCAGTCACGACGACCCATGACCAGGCTCAGGTAGTACAGGAACGTCAACATCGCCGTCAGGGCCGCCGCAACGTACGTCCAGGCCGCCGCCTTCAAGACCGCGCGGGCGCCGTCCTGGCGCTCCCCGGTCATGCCCAGGCCCTCGACGAAGGCAAGGGCACGCCCACTGGCGCCGATCTCGACCGGGAGCGTGATGAGCGTGAACCCGAACGCGATGCCGAAGCCGATGAGGCCGACCACGGCCAGCCCGGTCAGGTTGAGCCACAGACCGGCAATGATCAGCCACGGGGCCAGCGACGAGCCGAAGTTGGCGGCCGGCACGATGAAGGATCGCGCGGTCAGCCACCGGTCGCGCTGCCGATCCTGGAGGGCGTGTCCAACTTCGTGGGCGATCACCGCGGCCGCGGCCACGGACAGCTGCGGACCGGCCGAGACCGCGTCACTCCCCGCCACCGTCTGGCTGACACGCAGGATCTTCGCGCGTGGGTCGTAGTGATCGGTCAGCTGGCCGGGCGTGGGTTCGATCTGGACGTTGGTCAGGCCCTGCCGGTCCAGGAGCCGGCGAGCGAAGTCGTATGCGCCCAGGTTGATCCCGGAATCGACCTTGGACCAGCGTCCGTACGTGGAGCGGACCCGCCAAGCGGCCCAGCCGCTGATCGCGACCATGACCACCAGCAGAACAATGTACGTGGGGTCGAATATGAACATCGGTCAGGTGCCACCTCCAGGCGCCGTGGGCGAGTATACCCAAGGCGGCCGGCACCGCCCTCAGGGGCCGAATGGACCCGCCCGTCAGTCGGGCGCCGCGTCCCCGCCCAGCAGGACGTGGTCCCGGCTGAGCCCGTTGCGCCAGGCGTCCGCCGCCATCGGTGGCCGGCCCTCGGGCTGCACGGTCTCCAGGGCCAGGGCACCCAGCCCGCAGGCGACCATCGGCGGGGTGCCGGGCAGCAGTGAGCCAATGGGAAGGCCGGGCAGGCCGCTGACCGGGTGCGCACGGCGAATGTGCAGGCGCCGCCCGTCGAGAGTGGTCCAGGCCCCCGGCCAGGGCTGCAGGGCGCGCACCTGGCGGTCGATCGCCTCGGCGCTCCCTCCCCAGTCGATCCATCCATCGCGCCGCGTGAACTGTGGTCGGTACGTCGCCTGCGACTCGTCCTGCTCCTGGACATCGAGGCGGCCCGTCGCCCAGTCGGCCAGCCGCGGCGGGATGACCTCGGCCGCCAGAACGCCCAGCCGCCTTTCCAGCTCGGGTGTTTCCTCGCGCCCGGAGAGCGGAATCCGCCACTGTCCGACCAGCGGCCCCGCGTCGAGGCGCTCGACCATGATCATCAGGCTGATCCCGGCCTCCGGGTCCCCGGCCAGGATGGTGGAGGCCACCGGGGCCGCACCCCGGTGGCGAGGCAGGAGCGAAGGGTGCACGTTGAGCGGGGGTCGCGGCGCCACGGCCAGCAGATCGGCCGGGACGAGCTCGCCGTAGGCGACCAGGAGCAGGCCATCGGGTCGAAACGCCGCAATCGATTCGCGCGCCTCCGGCGAACGGAGCCGCGGCGGGGTCAGCACATGCATCCCGTGCGACCGGGCGGCGTCCGCCACGGGTGCCGCCCGCTCGTGGAGTCCGCGGCCCGCCGGGCGGTCCGGGCGGCTCAGGACCAGGACCTCGTCTGCCAGCTCAGGAAGCCGTTCGAGGAGCGGAACGCCGAACGCGCCGCTTCCCAGAAACGCGACCCGGCCCAGCACTAGATGCTGGCCGCCGCCTCTTCTTTCACCGTCTCGGAGGCCTCGCTCACCCGGACCAGCTCTTCGAGCGATTCCAGGTAGTCGATGTACAGGGCCCCGTTCAGGTGGTCGATCTCGTGCTGGAGCGCCCGCCCCAGAAGCTCGTCCCCCTTGACGCGGAATTCCTTGCCATGTCGGTCGCGGGCCTTGATGGTCACCTTCTCCGCGCGCTCGACCTCGGCCACGAATCCGGGGATCGAGAGGCAGCCCTCCCAGTCGACCACGCTTCCGGATCGGCGGACGAGCTTCGGGTTGATGAGCTCGGTGATCTTGCCATCGATCTCGATCACGGCCACCTGGAGCGGAACGCCGACCTGGTTGGCGGCCAGGCCGATGCCGGGCGCGTCTCGCATCGTCTCGAGCAGGTCGTCCAGGAGCCGATGGAGGGAGGCATCGAAGTCGGCGACCCGCTTCGTCTTCTCGCGCAGCGTCGGCTCGTCGGCGGTCAGGATGCGGCGGACGACCATGCCCGCATTGTAGAGGAGCCGGTGTGGAGGCTAGAGCAGGGACCCGGGATCGACGTCGATGCCGATGCCCGCCGGCACGCGCTCCAGTGAGGCCGCTCGGGCGTCCTCGGTCGCCGCACGGACGACGACCTGCCACCGCCAGCGGCCGGCCCGGCGCGGAACCCAGGCCGGCACGGGGCCCAGGACGTCGACCCCCGGGCCGGCGACCGCGGAAGCGGCGGTATCGGCTCGGACCTCGCCGCGCCGGCGATCGGCATCCGCCACCAGCAAGCGGGCCAGCCAGCCGTAGGGCGGATACCCGAAGGCCTCCCGTCTGGGCAGCTCGCCATCCACGAACGCGTCCACGTCGAGCCGCGCCGCGGCCCGGATGGCCGGATGGTCGGGCGCGTAGGTCTGGATCACCACCTGCCCGCTGAGCGGGCCGCGGCCGGCGCGCCCGGCCACCTGGGCCAGGAGCTGGAACGTCCGTTCCGCCGCGAGGTAGTCCGGCAGATGCAGGGTCACGTCGGCCGCCACCACCCCGGCCAGCGTGACCGACGGCAGGTCCAGGCCCTTGGCCGCCAGCTGGGTGCCGACCAGGACGTCGACGCGTCCCGCGACGAAGTCGTCGTAGATGGACTCGAAGCGACGCCGGGCGGCAACCGCATCGGAATCCAGGCGAGCCACCCGCAGCTGAGGGAACCGGGACCGCACCTCGGCCTCGACGCGTTGGGTACCGGCGCCGAAATAGCGGATCCGCGGGCTGTTGCAGTTCGGGCAACGGGTTGGGAGGACTGCCGTCCGACCATCGTGGTGGCAGCGCAGCTCGGCGGTGGCCAGGTGGTGCACGAGCGGCATCAGACACTCGGGACACCGCAGCGGCTCCCCGCAGTCGCGGCACAGGACGAAGGTCGCGGCGCCGCGCCGGTTGATGAGGAGGATCGCCTGCTGGCGGCCTGCGGCCAGCCGGGCGAGGCCATCGGTCAAGGTCTCCGACAGCACTGACCGATTGCCCGCCGCCAGCTCGGCGCGCATGTCGACGATGGTCACCCGGGGCGCCGCGCCGACCCGACGGGTCGCGAGGCGCACGCGACGCGCCGCGCCGGTCCGCACCCGGTACACGCTGACGACATCGGGCGTGGCGGAGGCCTGCACGACCCGCGCACCGGTCAGGGCGGCGCGCTGGCCGGCCACCCATCGGGTGTCATAGCGAGGGGTGCGATCGGCCTTGTAGCCCGTATCGTGGGCCTCATCCAGGACCACCAGCCCAAGGTTCCGGAGCGGAGCAAAGATCGCGGATCGGGTGCCGACGACCACCCGCGCCTCCCCGCCCATGATGCGGATCCATTCGTC
This sequence comes from Chloroflexota bacterium, assembly GCA_038040195.1. Classification (NCBI taxonomy): domain Bacteria; kingdom Bacillati; phylum Chloroflexota; species Chloroflexota bacterium. The sequence continues at coordinate 238,374 of JBBPIR010000002.1, forward strand.
GTGCCGCTCCCCGGCCGAGAGCCCCGAGTGGAGCACCGAAAGTGCCGGTCCCGCCGTCGCGTGGAGGCGGTCCGCGATCTGCGGGATCAGGGTGACCTCGGGAACGAGCACGATCGCATCCCGGCCGGCGGCGAGGGTGTCCTCCACGGAGGCCAGGATGACGTCGGTCTTCCCGGATGCGGCGACGCCCTCGAGCAGCAACTCCCCGCCGGGGGCGAGGTCCGCGATCGCGCGGATGGCGGCGGCCTGCTCGGGCGCCATGTCCGCAGCCGCGGTCTGGCCCGGGGGCCGATGACTGAGCGGGTCGCGCCGGGTCGTCAACCAGTCGAGATCAACCCACCCGGCGGCTTCGAGGCGGCGGGTGGGTTGCAAGAGCGACGAAGCCGGGCGGGCCAACCGCGCGCCGAGCTCGGCCAGTGATAAGGTCTCGCCGGGTCCGACGGCGTCGAGCAGCGCCCGCTGGAGCGGCCCGGAGACGGGACTTCCGGGCGTTCGGCGGCGGCGAACCACGTGGATCCGTCGCGGCCCGGCTGCCGGTGGTCGCAAGCGCCACGCGGCGCGGAGCGCACCCGCTCGTCGGCGACCCTCGAGCCAGCGGGGCGACACGTCATCGGCGAGGCGCCGCAGCTGGCGCTCGGTGAGCAGCGTCCCGACCTCCAGCTCGCCATCGCCCGCCTCCCCGTCCCCCGCACCGGCAGCGCCCAGGGCGGCGGGCTCGAGGACCTCCCACCGCCGCTCGAGACGCGACTCGAGGCCCGGCGGCAGCATGGCGGCCAGCGTCGTCCCGATCGGGGCGCGGTAGCGGATGGCGATCGCCTCGGCCAGGGCCAGCAGGTCCGGAGTCAGCAGGGGGTCGGAGACGATCGACTCGACCGGCAGCGGGGCGTCGACCGAATCCGGTTGGCCTGCCAGTAGGTAGCCCAGCGCCAGGCGGCCACCATATGGGACGAGCACGAGCGAGCCGGGCTCGGGTGTCGTCCCGCGCCCCAACCGGTAGGTGAACGTCCGCTCGGGCCGGTCCGCCTGGGCATCCACTGCGACCCGGACGAGCGTGCCGTCGTCCGGAGCGGGCATCAGGAGCCGTTCACAGGCGCACGCGGCGCGGTGGGTCGCGGCGCGCCTGGGCCTGGATGACCTCCCATATCCGCTCTGCCGCCTCTTCGACGTGGCCCGTTTCGTTCACGACGATGTCGTCGTAGTCGGTGGCTGCCGCAATCTCGGCCGCTGCGTTGTGGCGCCGCAGCGCCTGGCTGGCTGCGTCTTCCGATCCGCGCTTCGAGAGGCGGTCGTTGAGAACGTCCATCGAGGGCGGCATGACGAAGATCAGCAGCGCATCCGGCACCCGGCGCCGGACCTCGCGCGCGCCCTGGGGGTCGATGGTCAAGATGGCGTCGCGACCCGCGCGCAGGATGCCGCGGACCTGGTCCAGGGGTGTCCCGTACCAGTGCCCGTGGACTTCGGCGGCCTCGAGCAGCCCGTGCTTGGCCTGCAGCCGTTCGAACTCGTCGGTGGTCATGAAGTGGTAGTGCACGCCGTCGATCTCGGCCGGGCGGCGGGGCCGGGTCGTCGCGGTCACGATGGGCACGACCTGTGGATGGCGCCGTGCCAGCTCGGCCACGATCGTGCTCTTGCCCACCCCCGACGGGCCGCTGACCACCACCAGCATCGGGTTCGGGAACGCCATCCGCTTGCTCATCGAGTCGATGCCTCCGCCACGACCTCGTCCTGGACGGCGGCCCCTGAACCCACCGGCAGAGCAGCCGCGGTGATACCGCTGGCGGCCAGGCTGGCCGCCAGGTCTGGGGGCAGCTCGCTCCAGGCTTCCAGTCGGGCGCCATCGCTCGGTCGGGCGAATGCGAGGCGTGCCGCGTGCAGAAATTGGCGCCGCAGCTCGCCGGGCCCCACGCCTCCGCCATATCGCAGATCCCCCGCGATGGGCAGCCGCAGGTAGGTGAGGTGGGCCCGCAGCTGGTGCGTCCGCCCTGTCTGTGGCTGCAGGCGAAGCAGCGTGTAGCCACCCCCGCTGCCGATGACCTCGTAGTCCGTGACGGCCGATCGGCCGCGCGCGACAACCGCCATCCGCTGGCGGTCACGTGGGTCTCGTCCGACGGGCGCCTCGATCCTGCCGAGCGCCGCGGGCGCCTCACCGCGGACCAGTGCCACGTACTCCTTGTCCACTTCCCGCTCGCCGAACTGCCGCATCAGGGCGGCCTGGGCGGCATCGGTCTTGGCCACCACCAGCAGACCGGAGGTGTCACGGTCGAGCCGATGCACGATGCCGGGTCGGCCCACCCCGGCGATGGAACCCAGCGACTCCTTGCGCGAGGCAGCCCGTCCCAGCAGGGCGTGGACGAGGGTCCCGGTCGGGTGGCCGGCGGATGGATGCACGACCATGCCGGCCGGCTTGTCGACCACGAGCACGTCGTCGTCCTCGTAGACGACACGGATGGGGATGGCTTCCGGCACGAGGGTCGGATCCGGCGGCGCCGAAAGCGTGATCCGGAGCTGCTCCCCGCCCGTGAGCCGATCACTCGCCCGCCGGGGGCGGCCATCCACCAGGGCCCGGCCGTCGCCGAGCAGCCGTTGGGCGTGCGCGCGTGAGATTCCGGCCACGGCGGCCACTGCCACGTCGACGCGTCCGGCGGGGGCGGGGCCTTCCAGGATCCGCTCCCCGCTCGCGATCATGCGGCGCTGGCGGCGGCGCGCCGATCGAGGACCGACAGGAAGAGGACCAGGCCCAGGATGCCGACCACGACCGATGCATCGGCCACGTTGAAGGTCGGCCAGCGGAGGGTCCCGATGCCCACCGACACGAAGTCGGGCACTGAGCCGTCGAGCACGCGATCGGTGAGGTTGCCCAGCGTCCCACCCAGCACCAGGCCCAGGAGGGCTGCGGCCAGCCCGCCACGCACCCGCCCGGTCAGATGGACCCACGCGATGGCGACCAGCGTCGCGACGCCGACCGCGATGAAGAAGATCCCGCCACCCTGGAGCAGGCCGAATGCCGCTCCCTGGTTCTCGGTGTGCCAGATTTGGACCAGGTCCCCGGCCACCGGGACCTGCTGCCCGAGGTCGATGTTGGCCACCACCCACGCCTTGGTCAGCCGATCGAGCAGGTAGACGACCGCGGCGGCACTCAGGAGCAGACCCGTCTGTGCCCACGGTCGTCGCAAGGGGGAGTCGCTCATGGCCTTCGAGCGTACGCCATCACTCGGCCCGACGCAGCGCCAGCCCGATCGTCGCGCCGTCGAGGGTCAGCTCCTCGCGGGCAGTGGCGTCCGGCAGCTCCGCCGTCTCCCCCACCTCGAGCGCGACTGCGAGGGTCTCGGCTGCCAGCCACGGCCGGTGCGGTGCGAGCTGCTTGGCCACGTCCGCAGGCGCGGAAACGGCGACCACGATGCGGTCGCTGATCTCCAGGCCGGCCGACTTGCGCAGGTTCTGGAGCCGATGCGCGACCTCACGGGCCAATCCCTCGGCGGCCAGGGCGTCGTCGACCTGGGTGTCGAGCGCAACCAGCACCTCCCCGTCCTCGGCCATCTCATGGCCGGCGCGGGCCTGGGCCGTGAGCTCGAACTCGTCGGGCGCCAGGGTCACGCCGCCCGCCACCGCGCCGTCATCGGTCAGGTGCCAGTCACCCGATCGCACCGCGGCCATGATCCGGGCCACGTCCTGACCATGCCGCGGGCCGATGACCGGCAGGAGCGGATAGAGGGCGCGGTCGACCAGTTCGGCGTCGTCGGTGATGAGCTCCAGCTCCTTCACGTTGAGCTCGTCCCGGACATGGGACTCCAGCTCGGCCCCAACGGCCGGCTCGGATGCCAGGGCCCCGGCGGCGGACGTCGGCAGCCGAACCCGCATCCGGCGCAGCGGCTGCCGGGTGCGGATCCCGCTCGCGGCGCGCGCGGTACGGCCCAGCCCCACGACGCGCCGGGCGAGCGCGACTGATTGGTCGGTGGCCGTATCGCGACGGCCCCGCGAGCTCGGGTAGTCGCTCAGGTGCACGCTGTCAGGCCCGGCCGGGTCGACCGCCACCACCAGGTTCTGCCACAGCGCGTCAGCCAGGTGGGGAACGAAGGGTGCGAGGAGCTGGGTCAGAGTCGTCAGCACCTCGTGCAGGGTGGCGTAGGCGGCGCGCTTGTCAGCGTCCAGCTCTCCCTTCCAGAAGCGGCGACGGTTGCGCCTGACGTACCAGTTCGACAGCTCGTCGACGAATGCCTCGAGCCGGCGAGCCGCGCGCGCCGCGTCGTACGCGTCCAGATCCGCGCGGACGTCCTCCACCAGCCCATCCAGGCGGGACGCGATCCAGCGATCGAGCAGCGCCCGGCTGCCCTCGCCGTCGTCGGCGGCGCCGGGGACCCATCCGTCCAGGCGGGCATAGGTCACGAAGAAGCTGTAGGTGTTCCATAGCGGCAACACGAAGCGCCGAACGACCTCGGCCCCCGAGCTGTATCCGAAGTTCACGTTGACCGATGGGTTGGCGGCGGCATACAGCCAGCGCATGACATCGGCGCCGATCTCCTCCGCGGCGTCGTCGAACCAGATCGCGTTGCCGCGGCTCTTGTGCATCTCCTCGCCGTGCTCGTCGCGGACCAGGGCATGGCCGAGCAGCGTGCGCGTCGGTGGCCGGCCGGTGAGCACGGTGGACATGGTGAGCAGCGCGTAGAACCAATTGCGGAACTGGCCCGGGAACGATTCGGTGATGAAGTCGGCCGGGAACCAGGCGGCCCAATGCTCGGGGTCGTCCGTCCAGCCCAGGGTCGAATAGGCCACGATGCCCGCGTCGAGCCACGGGTTGCCCACGTCGGCGATGCGGCGCGCCCGTCCATCGCACGTACGACACGCGATCTCCACCTGGTCGATCCACGGGCGGTGCGCCGTGTGGCCGTCGAAGGCATCCCAGCCGGCCACCGCGCGCTCACGGAGCTCCTCCCTGGACCCGATCACCTCCCACGCCTCGCAGGACTCGCAGACCCAGAACGGCAACGCCAGGCCGTAGTAGCGCTTCTTGCTGATCATCCAATCCCGCATGTTCCGGAGCCAGTCGAGCTCGCGTTCCTCCAGGCCGATGCCCTCCGGCAACCATCGGACCTGGCGGGTCACTTCGCTGATCTCCTCGCGCAACGGGTCCATGGCAATGAACCACTCGTCGACCAGCCTGAACAACAGCTGCGTGCTGCAGCGCCAGCACACCGGGTAATGGTGGGTGAACGTCTCGCGGGCCACCAGGAGGCCCTTGGCCGCAAGGTCGTCGGCGACCGCCGGCGCCAGGTCATCTGCCTCTTCGGCGGTTGCGCCCGCGAACCGCCCGGTCTGCCATCCGTAGCCGTCGCGGAAGACCCCGAACTCGTCGATCGGGTCCAGGACCGCCAGCCCGTCGCGCTGGGCCAATGCGAAGTCCTCCTGGCCGCAGCCGGGGGCGATGTGGACGATGCCGGTCCCTTCGGCGTCCGAAACCTCGTCCCACGCGATGACTGCGTGCGCCACGCCGGCCTGCACGGGGAGCTCGTCGAACGGTCCGCGATACGTCAGACCCAACAGGTCGGCGCCGCGCGCCTCGCTCAGAACCACGGCGGAGGGAGCCAGTCGGGGGCGCGAACCCCGGCTCAGCCACCAGCGGTCGCCGTCCGCACCCTCGACCAGCTCGTACGTCAGTTCGGGATGCACCGCGGCGGCCACGTTGCTCGACAGGGTCCAGGGGGTCGTGGTCCACACCAGGAGGGACTCGCCCTCGTGGCCCGGGCTGGTCAACGGCAACCGGATGGTGAGCGACAGGTGGCTCAGCTCCCGGTAGCCCTCGGTCGCGATCTCCATGTTGGACAGGCCGGTGCCACAGCGCGGGCACCACGGCATGACGTCATGGCCGCGGTACAGCAGCCCGCGCTCGTGGCATCGGCGCAGGAACTGCCAGATCGTGTAGTTGTTTTGGTCGGAGTTCGTGTAGTAGGAGTGGTCCCAGTCCATCCAGTAGCCGAGCCGCCGGCTCTGCTCGGTGATGCGCTGGGCGAACGTCTCGACCCTCGCCTTGCACAGTTCGACGAAGCGGTCGATTCCGTAGGCCTCGATGTCACGCTTGTTCGTGAAGCCGAGCTCGCGCTCCACCTCGACCTCGATCCATAACCCCTGGCAGTCGAAGCCGTTCTGATAGCGCTGGCGCTCGCCGAGCATCGTGTGATAGCGCTGGTACAGGTCCTTGTAGGTCCGGCCCCACGCGTGGTGAACGCCCATCGGGTTGTTGGCGGTGATCGGTCCATCCAGGAAGCTGAATCGCCGTTCGGCGCGCTCGTTGCGCACGAGGTACCGCTCCGGCGTGCGCTGCCGGCGCCAGATCTCCGCCATCTCGCGCTCCAGCGCGGGCACGTCGAGCGAGCTGCTCACTGGCTTGAACACGGCGGTCGCCATTCCTCCAACCACACACGAATCCCGCCCCGATCGTGCCGGGACGGGATCAACTCCCGCGGTAACACCCGCGCTCTTCGATTGGCGCCGATGGTCGCAGCCGTCGGCGCCGATTGTCAATTTCAGTCAGCCGATGACGGACCGGGTCACCAGCAGGAGGGCCACCAAGGCCGCGACCGAACTCAGGCCGGCCAACCGCGGCCATCGGCCGTGCGCAAGAAAGATCGCCAGCGCGGCCACCGGTCCGCACAGCAGCAGAGCGGCGGCCAGCGGGTCGAGCCCAGACTGCCCGGGCGTCGCGCCGGTGATGAGCGCCAGGAGCCAGCTGAAGAGCGCGCCCACGAGCGGGGTTCCGATCAGGACGAGACCGGGCGTCAAATCGGGGCGCGCCACGCGGCGAGCCATATCCCGCGACGGCCGCCGGCGCGGGATGACGCGCGGGAAGGTCCTCGACGGCGCAGACGGCGTGGCCGTCGCTGTTGCAGCGGTTGCAGCGGTTGCAGCAGCCGGAATCGCCGATACCGCGGGAACCACGGCCGATGCGACCGAGGAAGAAACGACCGCGGCGGACGCGACCGCGGGGATGGGCGCGGGGACGGACGGCACCACTCTCGTGCCAGCAGGGGTCAGGGCCGCCACGCTGGCCGTGAAGCTGGCAGCCGCCTGCTCCTCGCGAGCCCCGGTGATGGCGGCGCGGCGCTCGCGGGCCAGCCGGTCCTCGAGCCACATGCGCTCGATCCCGGTCAGCGGCCGGGGCTGTGTCGCCCGTTCGAACACCGGCGCCGGCTGGGGGGCAGGCATCGGTTCGAAGGCCGGTGTCCCTCTCAAGGCGGGTGGTCCTCGGAAGGCGGGCGGCCCTCGAAATGCGGGTTCGAGTGCGGGTGCGGGTTGGAGAGCTGGAGCCGTGGTGGCCATCGGGGGCACCGGTACTCGCGGAACGGCGCCCGACGGGATGGCCATCGGCCGGAAGCCCGGCGGGGCGACCTCCGGCGGTGCGCCGGCCGCCGAGATCCGACGCTCGGCGCGCGTCTGCGCCGCCGCCCGTAACGCGGCCACGAAGTCCGCTTCTGAGGCAACGGCGACCGCCACGCGGCCTCGCTCAGTAGGCACCAGGATGACGGCGGGGGTCACGGCCAGGCGGATGACCTCAACTGCCTCGCCGGCGGGAAGCGTGGCTCGCCCCACCGCCCAACCCAGCGAGCCGAGGCGCACCCTCAGGTTCACCTTCCGCGGCCCGGCGGTCGCGACCCGGTTCATGTCTCCCCGCACAAGGTGATAACGCCGGTCAGTCCCCACCCCCCTCAGGTGGAGGTAGTCGGGCTCGACCATCAGCCGGAGGGACAGGATTCGGATCGCCAGCCCCAGCCCGATAAACCCGACCACTCCGCCGGCCACCAGGAGCGCGACCATCGGCGCTGCGCCCACGATCACCCCAAGCGCACCAGCCGCCGCTCCGACCATAACGAGCAGTGCCGGAGCGGCCAGCATGCGTCTCGGATCGCGGGCCAATTCGACCCGGGCCAATGGTGCGGCGGAGAGACTCACGCCGGGTGCCTCGTGCTGCCCCTCGTACCGTGCGGCGCCGGGGCGGTCAGTAGACCGGGGTCAGCCAACCCCGGTAGGTGTCGGACCGACCCCGCACCGCGTCGAAGTAGATCGTGTGCAGCCGGCGGGTGATCGGCCCCGGAGCGCCCTGCCCGATCGTCCGGTTATCGATCTCGATCACCGGGGCCAGCTGGGCGCCCGTGCCGCACAGGAAGACCTCGTCTGCCTGGTACAGCTCGGTGCGATCGATGACCCGTTCGACCACGCCGATGCCCAGGTCGCCGGCCACCTCCATGATGTGGCGGCGGGTAATCCCCTCCAGGATGTTGTCGGTCACCGCCGGGGTGACGAGGGCGCCGTCCCGGACGATGAACAGGTTCTCGGCGCTGCCCTCGCTCACGTGCCCGTCCTGGGTCAGCATGATGGCCTCGTCGAAGCCGTTGACCTGCGCCTCGGACTTGGCCAGCGCCCCGTTGACGTAGCCGCCGGTGATCTTGCTCCGGGCCGGAATGGCGTTGTCGTCGTTCCGCCGCCAGCTGCTGACCTGGGCCCGGATGCCGTTTTCGGTGTCGATGTACTTGCCGAACGGGAGCGTGAAGATGACGAGGTCCGTCTCGAGGTTGTGGAGGCGGACGCCGACCGCTTCGGTGGACTTGTACAGGATGGGCCGGATGTAGGCGTCCTCGCGCATTTCGCTCCGCCGCAGGATCTCGAGCGTAATCCCGATCAGCTCCTCGGGGCTGTGCCGAAGCTCGAGCTGGAGGATGGGCGCTGACCGATGCAGGCGCTGAAAATGGGCGAGGAGATCGAGGCCGTAGAGCTGTTCCTGCTCCGGGTTCCAGTAGGCGCGGATGCCCTCGAACACGGCGGTCCCGTAGTTGAACGCATGCGTCGTGACGCTGATCCGGGCCTCGTCCAGCGGAACCAGCTCTCCCCGGAAGTACGCCCATAGACCAACCGTTGAGCGGGGGTGGGGATGCACGCCAGTCGAGGACTCCTGCTTCAGCACGGCAATCTCCTCACCGGCCGGGCCGCGTGGGCGGTACGAGGTCTCGGCACCGGCGGAGAGTATACGCCGGCACTCCTATCAGCCCCCACCGGGCGGGAAGAGCACGACCGCCAGGATATAGAGCACGTAGATCGGTCCACCGATGAGCAGCCAGGACCCCCGGAGGCGGTGCGTTCGGAGCATGGGGCCAAGGATGAGGAGCGTGGCGAGGATCGCGGCGCCCGCCGAGGCGAACGACAATGCGTTCTCGGCGTTGAACGTCCAGCTCGTGAACAGGATCCCAATCGCGGTCGGGAAGCAGGCCTGGAAGACCATCGCCCCGGTGATGTTGCCCATCGCCAGCGTGTCCTTGCCTTTCCGAACCCACAGCACGCTGTTGAACTTCTCCGGCAGCTCGGTCGCGATGGGCGCCACGATGAGCGCGAAGAGACGCGCGTCAAACCCGATCGCGACCGAGGCGTGCTCCAGGGCACCCACGAACACCTGCGCTCCGAGCACGATGCAGCCCAGGGCGACCAGGGTCTGGGCCACGATGATCCACAGCCGCGGCATGCCGTGGCTCTCGAGCTGCCCGGCATCCTCAGGAAGGTGGGTGTCCGCCCCACCCTTTAGGCCCGGCAACCGCGTGGCGTGCAGGCGCGCCAGCTCGGGCGCCTCCCCGTCGCCGCCCCCGCGGAAGTGGGCGCGGACGTAAAACACGTAGATCCCCGTCAGCAGCACCACCGCGAGGTAATCGGCCCAACGCCACGCCTCGGGCAGGAACGCCGCGCCAATGGCGATCCCGTAGGCGACGAGGAAGAACACCACGTCCTGCGCCATGACGTCCACGTTGACGGTCATGTCGGAGGCCCGCCGGCCGCGGCGGGCGAAGGCCAGGATGGCGAGCCCGGTGATGAACATGGCCAGGGTGGCCAGCGTGAACGGCGCGCCGAGAATGGCGCCCACGCCGACCTCCTCCGAACCAACGCTCGCTACTCCGCCGGCGAGCACCGGACCCACGATGGCAATCACCGGAATGAGCGTTTCGGGGAGTGCGGTGGCCACCGCGGCCAGGACGCTGCCAACCGCCCCCTCCCCCAGGTTCAGCCGGTGGCCGAACCACTCGATCCCGTTCGTGAAGAGCTCGGCACCGATCAGGATGATGGCCAGCGAGAAGACGAAGAGGATGACGTCCATGCCGAAGCCTTGGCCCTCCGCCGACGCTCAGGCCGATCGCGCGGTCAGGGCCGGAGGTGCTGGGGAGCGATGGGCAGTAGCGCGACCTGGCGCGCGCGCTTGAGGGCCACCGTCAGCATGCGCTGATGGCGGGCGCAGGTCCCCGTCTTCCGCCGTGGCTCGATCTTGGCACGCTCCGAGAGGTAACGCCGCAGGCGGTTGACCTCCTTGTAATCGATGGCGTCGACCTTGTCGACGCAGAAGTTGCAGACCTTGCGGCGGCGCCGGTCACGGTAGTAGTCCGATGTCTCGCGGCGTCGGGGTCGGGCTGGGTTGGGCATGCGCAATCAGTCCTCGGGCGGTTCAGAACGGAATATCGTCAAGGTCCACGCTTTCCGACGCGGCACCCTCGCCGGCCGCAGCAGGAGCGCCCCTCGGGACGGCCGCCGGCGGTGCGTCGCTGGCTGCCTCACCGATGCCGAACGCCTCGCCCGGATCGCGGCGCTCGAGGGAGACGACGCGGGCAAACCGAATCTCCACCGAGGTGCGCTTCTGGCCGTCATTGCCCTCGAACTCACGGACCCGCAGCTGACCTTCGGCGAATACCTTGTTGCCCTTGCGGAACTGCTCGGCGGCGCGCTCAGCAGCCTGGTCCCACAGCTCGACGCGGAACCACTGCGTCTCCTCCTGCCATTCCCCGTCCTGGCCGCGATGTCGGTTGTTGACGGCCACCCGGAGGTTGGTCACCGCCTTGCCGCCCGGCGTGTAGCGCAGCTCGGGGTCGGCTCCCAGGTTACCGATGATCATCATCTTATTGAGCGTCATTTCGCCACCTCCTCTGGCGCGTTCACGTCCACTTCCTCGGCGTCCAGCTCGAGCTCATGCACATCCGGTGGCGGCCCCACGTTATCCCCGTCGACCTCGGCCGAGACGCCTTCGTCAGCGCCTCCCGCGGCACTCTTGCGGGGCTCGAGGACGACGACCAGGTGGCGGAGGATCTCCTCGCTGATGAGCAGGCCGCGCTCGATCTCCCGTACCGCGGCCGGCTCGATGTCGAAATGAATGAGGAAATACGAGGCGTCCCGGTGGTGCTGAATGGGATAGGCGAGGCGCCGCTTGCCCCACGGCGAGATCTTGCTCAAGCCGCCACCGGCGTTCACGATGGCGCGCGTCACGCGCTCGACGGCCGCCTGAAGCTGGTCGTCCTCCAGGTCGGGCCGGAACAGGAGCATGAGTTCGTATCGGCGCACCGGCCGGATCTCCTCTCTCTGGGTTTGCGGCACTCGCCCGGGGCGGTGCGGCAGAAAGGGTCTAGAAACACGCCGACCTCCGAAAACGGAGGCGCCGGATCAGTATAGCCCAGCCCAGCGGTCCCACGCTGGCGTCCGAGTCGGTCCGCGTCTATCCTGATGCCCCTTTTTGCCAGTGAGGCTCCTGTGTCGCGTCGCCCCGTCATCCTGATCTGCGCCCCGGACGAAGAACTCCGAGCCGCTCTGCGCGCCGCTCTGAGCGCCTCGGACCAGGAGGTTCGGGAGGTCACAACCCCGACCGAGGCGGTCGCGGTCCTGGGTGGCGGTGGCGTGGACCTCGTGATCGCCGAGGGCCTGATCGCGTCGGGGGCGATTGGCTCGCTCCGCGCGGCGCGTCGGGATGAGAGTGTCCCGATCCTCGTCGTCGCGCCGCCGGGGGACGTGGAGGCGCGCATCGCCTTCCTGGAGGCGGGAGCGGACGACGTCATCGAGACCGGCTTCGCGCGCCGCGAGCTGGACTCACGGGTCCGCGCCATGTTGATCCGGGCCGGCGCGGTGGCTCCCGACCCCACGACCCCGGGCACCGGGCAGCTGATCGCGTTCTTCTCGCCCAAGGGCGGCGTGGGGACGACCGCGCTTGCCGTCAACTGTGCGGCCCTGCTGCCCAGCGGCGGTTCCGGAGAGGTCCCCGGCGCACGCGTGGTTCTCGTCGACCTCGACCTCCAATTCGGCCAGGTGGCCACCCACCTCAACCTCACCCCCAAGCTCGACTTCGCCCGCCTTGCCGACGATGACGACGCCCGAACGGATCCCGAAGCGCTGGCCGGCTACCTCACGCCGCACGGCTCGGGACTCATGGTCCTCGCGTCGCCCACCAGCCCCGACAGCGCGGCCCGGATCAGCGTCGAGGCGGTCGAGCAGGTCATCGGTACCCTCCGCTCGGTGTTCGACTTCGTGGTCGTGGACTGCGGCACCCGGCTCGATCCCCGCACCATCTGGGTTCTCGAGCAGGCCCAGGCCAATGTCTTCGTCGTGTTCCCCGAGCTTGGCGCCCTGCGGGCGATGAACGACCTCATCCACTTCCTGGGTGAAGCGGCCATCCTCCAGGGTCGGACCCATTTCGTGGTCAACCACGTCGCGGCGCGCGAGCTGCTGAAGACTCGGGATGTCGAGAACCTGCTGCGTTCGCGGCCGACCGCTGAGATCCCTTTCGCCGACGTTGACATGAGCCGGTCGGTGAACGAGGGCACTCCCATCGTCCTGTCCAAGCCCAGCTCGCCGGTGGGGCTCGCCATTCAGCGCCTGACTGCAGCATTGGTGGGGGCCGAGCTGCGCTCCACCTCCAAGCCCAGCAAGGAGCGGCGCCCGCTCTTCAGCCGCGGCTAGCGGCCGCCGGGGCTACCTGGCGGCTTCTTCGGGGTGTAGTGTCCTTCGGGATGGCGCCTTCAGCGCCGGGTCTCCAAGCTCAATGAACGGGAGGTCGAGAGATGCGCGGTGGCGTAGGAATCATCGGCGTGATCATCATCGTTCTGGTGATCCTCTGGCTGGTCGGCGTCATCAAGCTATGAGGAGCGCCGCGTAGCGTTTGTCGCCGCCACCGCGTCCTAATCGGCCGGCCGCAAATCAATAGCCCGAAGGGGCCTAATCACTAGATGCCCCGGCCCATGCAAAACACACGCCGGATCACGGTCAACGCGAAGGGATAGTTCAGGAGTTTTCGGCCGCCCTCGGCAAAGGCCTGAAGGCCGAGAATTCCCGTCTCGACTTTCTCCACCTGAACCTCGGTCACACGCACACCACGCGGGTCGCGGGATTGCTCGGCGAGCGCGGATGGGAGCTAGTGTCGCATGCGCTCCTGACGGGCAGGCACGAGTACTGGGCGTTCAAGAGGGAGATCGGCGCCGCCTGACTACCAGAGTCGGCTTCCAACGCCCACCCGGGCTACCGCGGTTCGCCGGACGTCGAATCGCGGGAGGTTCGCCGGGGCGAGGTTTGCGGGACGTGGTATGGATGCCCGGCTACCGCGGGTCCCGAGAGGTCGGATGACAGGGAAGTCCGCCGGGGCGAACCCCGTGGGCCCAGGTCGAGTGGGACCATCGTGTCGCTGGCCTCGGGATGGCACGACCGGGTAGTCTGCTTGCGATGGGAAAGATCCCGATCCGCCGCTCCCTCGTCGTCTCCCTCGTCCTGACCAGCAACCTGGTCCTCGCGGCACCGGCGGCCGCCGCGACCGTCCCCACGGGCTTTACCGACACCATCGTCGCGAGCGGGATGCCGAACCCAACAGCCATGGCGTTCGCGCCCGATGGCCGGCTGTTCGTCGCGCAGCAGGGCGGTGCCCTGCGGGTGATCAAGAACGGGTCGCTGCTCGCGACGCCGTTCCTGACCGCGACGGTCAGCTCGTCAGGCGAGCGCGGGCTGCTGGGCGTCGCCTTCGATCCCGACTTCCCTATCAACCAGTACGTGTACGTCTATTACACGGCGACGACCCCGGCCATCCACAACCGGGTCAGCCGGTTCACCGCCAACGGTGACGTCGCGGTGCCGGGGAGCGAGATTGTAATCCTCGATCTCCCCAACCTCTCGGCGACGAATCACAACGGAGGTGCGATCCATTTCGGGCCCGACGGCAAGCTCTACGTCGCCGTCGGCGAGAATGCCGTTTCGTCCAACTCCCAAACCCTGGCCAATACCCTCGGAAAGCTGCTCCGGATCAACCGCGACGGCTCGATCCCGACCGACAACCCGTTCTACGGCTCGACCAGCGGCGTCAACCGGTCGATCTGGGCGATAGGCCTTCGGAATCCGTTCACATTCGCGTTCCAGTCGAGCACGGGTCGGTTGTTCATCAACGACGTCGGGGCGGGCACGTGGGAGGAGATCAACGACGGAATCGCGGGCTCGAACTACGGCTGGCCGGCGTCTGAAGGTCCAACGAGCACGCCGGGGCAGCGCGGGCCCGTCTTCGCTTATGGCCATGGCAATGGCCCGGTTGACGGGTGCGCGATCGCCGGCGGCGCCTTCTACAACCCCGTCGCCGTCCAGTTCCCGGCGTCCTTCGTCGGGAGCTACTTCTTCGCCGACTTGTGCGCCAACTCGATCTATCGGATCGACCCGGCCAACGGCTATGCGATCAGCACCTTCGCGACGGGGATCGACTCGCCGGTCGACCTGCAGGTCGGACCTGACGGCAACCTCTATTACCTCGCCCGCGGAAGTGGAGGCGTCGTGGGCCGGATCGCCTACCCGACCAGCCCGCCGCCGCCGACAGAGACCACGTTCGTCGCGGTCAGCCCGGTACGGGTGCTGGACAGCCGGTTCGGGACCGGGCTGTCGGGCGCCTTCGCGGCCGGTGTGCCCCGGTCCTGGCAGGTGGCGGGCGTCGACGGGTTGCCGGCCGATGCGGTGGCGGTAACCGGCAACGTCACGGTGACCGGCCAGACAGGGGCTGGCTGGGTGACCGTGTCTCCAACTCCCAGCATCAACGCCTCGCCGTCGACGGTGAATGTCCCGGTCGGCGACACCCGGGCCAACAACGTCACGATCGCGCTCGGGCCCGGCGGCAGCCTGTCGGCCGTATATGCGGCGGCGCCCGGGCGGACGTCCCAACTCATCTTCGACGTGACCGGCTACTTCCTCGCCTCGAACGCCGGGGCCACCTACCGGCCGCTCGCGCCGGTCCGCAGCCTCGACACCCGGTTCGGGAACGGGCTGAGCGGGACGTTCGCGACCGCCGTGCCACGGACCTGGCAGGTCGCCGGCCGCAACGGCATCCCGGCGGGCGCGGTGGCGATCACCGGGAACGTCACCGTCACCGGCCAGACGAGCGGCGGCTGGGTGACCGTGACCCCGGACCCGGTCGGCTCGCCAGCCACCTCCACCCTGAATTTCCCGGCCGCCGACACGAGAGCCAACGGGCTTACCGTGGCGCTGGGATCGGGCGGGACGCTCAGCGCGGTCTACCACGGGAGTTCGGGCGCGTCGACCCATCTGGTCTTCGACGTGACTGGCTACTACCTGGCGGATCTCGCCGGGGCGCGATTTGTGCCGCTCGTCCCGGGCCGCGTGCTCGACAGCCGCTTCATCACCGGACTGGCCGGGCCGTTCGTCTCAGGGACCCCCAGGGTGCTGACCGTCGTCCCGGGCGGCGCCGTCCCGACAACCGCGGCCGCGATCACCGGCAATCTGACCGTCGTCAACGCGCGCTCGGCGGGCTGGGTCGCCCTGACCGAGCAGCCGACCGCCAGCCCGGGCAGCACGTCCACCCTGAACTTCCCGGCCGCCGACACGAGAGCCAACGGGATCACCGCGCCACTGTCACCAGCTGGCACTGTCGCTCTGATCTATGTCGGGACGAGCGGCACCACCACCGACCTCATCCTCGACGTCACCGGCTACTTCCACTAGCAAGATCGAGGCCCGCTTTACCGTCGCCGGCCAGCCGAGCGAGCCCCGTGCCCTGTTGACCGCCACCGAAGAGGCGAAGATCGCTGCGCTCGTGAAGAAGCCGCGAGCTAGGCGGCGGCACCTGGCCGAGGCCTAACCCAGCCTTGCGATCGCTTCGTCGGTCGATACGACATCGGCGAATTCGTCGTGGAGGCTCGCGAGACTCGTGCGGTGGATCAGGTCGGCGGGGAAGACCTCTCCGTCCGGTCCTTCCCGATCGAAGGTTGCACACGAATCGCCGACGACCCAAGTCTCGAATCCGAGGTTGCCCGACATCCTCGCCGTGGTTGACCCACAGTGGTCGGTTGTCAGTGCTGCGATCACGACCGTGGTGGCGCCCGCTGCGCGAAGCCGCTCTTCCAGATCGGTTCCGATGAATGCGGAGTTGACTCCCTTGGTCAAGACCGGCTCATCCGCCAGCGGCATCGCTTCCGGCTTGAACTCGAACCCGGGGTCACCCTCGTTGAAGAAGTGCCACTCGGGGTCTGTCTCGCGATGTCGAACATGGATGACCGGCGCGTCCGCGGCCCGCCAAGCTGCGAGCAGCCGCGCGACGTTCCCTTCCGCGCCGGGGTTGTTCCGCTTTCCCCATACCGGGTCATCGAATGCTCTCTGCATATCGACTATCACTAGGGTCGGTTTCTCGGGCATGTCGAAACCCTATGCGTAGGGCGCTGCCGCCGCAATAGCGAGCGGCTTGCTCGGGTCCATTTCCTGACGCTCGGCCGATCCCGCCTGCACGCATCCAGAGCAACGCATGCAGCTCAGCGAACCGAAGCCCGAACTCGGCGTCGGCCCCGTCCGGGGCTCGTTGCCACGTGACACCTGGGCGTCAGCCGATGCGGATCATCTTCTTGTTCACGAACTCGTCGGCGCCGAAGCGGCCGAGCTCGCGGCCCGAGCCCGAGCGCTTGATGCCGCCGAACGGCAGCTCGGCGCCGTCGGCGAGCACGACGTTCACGAACACCATGCCGGCCTCGATGCCGTCGGCGACGCGGAGCGCCTGCTCCTGGTCGGTGGTGTAGACGTACGAGCCCAGGCCGAACGGGGTGTCGTTCGCGATGCGCACGGCGTCGGCCTCGTCCTTCGCGCGGTACACCTGCGCGACCGGGCCGAAGAACTCCTCCTTGGAGGCGGGGTTTTCGGGAGTGACATCCGTCAGCACGGTCGTCTGGAAGAACGCGCCGTCGCGGGTGCCGCCGTGCACGAGCGTCGCGCCGTGCTCGATCGCGCGCTTGACCTGCTCGTCGACGCCCTCGGCGGCCTTCAGCGAGGACAGCGGGCCGAGCGCCGAGTCGGCCGACGTCGGGTCGGTCGCCTCGATCTCGGCGATCTTCGCGCTGAACTTCTCGAGGAAGGGCTCGTACAGTTCGTCGGCGACGATGAAGCGCTTGGCCGCGTTGCAGGACTGGCCGCTGTTGTCGAGGCGGGCGTCGACCGCGTTCTGCACGGTGGCGTCGAGGTCGTCGGTCGAGAGCAGGATGAAGGGGTCCGAGCCGCCGAGCTCGAGCACGACCTTCTTCAGGTGGCGGCCGGCGATCTCGGCGACCGCGGCGCCGGCGCGCTGGGAGCCGGTGAGCGAGACGCCCTGCACGCGCGGGTCCGCGATGACCTGCTCGATCTGGTCGTGCGAGGCGTAGATGTTCACGTAGGCGCCGGCCGGGAAGCCCGCGTCGAGGAAGATCTGCTGCATCGCGGCGGCGGACTCGGGGCACTGCTCGGCGTGCTTGAGCAGGATCGTGTTGCCGATGATGAGGTTCGGGCCGGCGAAGCGGGCGACCTGGTAGTACGGGAAGTTCCACGGCATGACGCCGAGCAGCACCCCGAGCGACGAGCGGCGGATGACCGCCGAGCCATCGCCCGCGAGGAGCTGGATCGGCTCGTCCTTCAGGAAGTCCGCCGAGTGGTCGGCGTAGTACTCGTAGATCGCCGCGGCGAAGTCAGCCTCGCCGAGCGCCTGCTTGATCGGCTTGCCCATCTCGCGCACGATGAGCTCCGCCAGCTCCTGGCGGCGCTCGGTGTGCAGTTCGCTGACGCGGCGGATGAGGGCCGCGCGCTCCTCGACCGTGGTCGACTTCGACCAGGTGCGGTGCGCCTCGTCGGCTGCGGCGATCGCGGCCTCGAGCTCGGCGTCGGTGATGGTGTCGTAGGTCTTGACCGTCTCGCC